>JAFGXX010000060.1 GCA_016936435.1 Bacteroidales bacterium | reverse complement strand
TATAATATTGATGCCTTTGAAAGCTCCCGGAATATTGACCCGCAGCGTTTTGCAGAACCGCCGCGCGGCTACCGCCAGCATGCCTGGTTAACCTACAACCTGTCGAGGGCCACTGAGGAGAACATGACCTCACAGATAAAGCAATGGGCCGAAAGAGATCTTACAGGTGGTTTCTATCTCGGTATGGGAGGAGGTAATACATCAGTTCTGTCGGAAGAATATCTTCAGGGATCAGGCACAAAGCCTTCACCTCAGGGAATAGCCTTCCTGAGTCCTGAATATTTTCAGCTCTATGCCAAGGCCATTGAAGCAGGCCTGAAACATGGCAATCCACCGATAGTTTTCTACGATGAGGTGGGATATCCCAGCGGTATGGCCGGAGGACTTCTGTATTCAAAGCACCCTCACCTTGCTTCCAAGAGCCTGGAGATGCTTGAGAAAGACGTCTCCGGACCTGCAACGGTTACCCTTGAGGTCCCGGAAAGCGGAATCAGAATGGGGGCCGTAAGAATGGATCTAGAAACAAAGGAGCTTCTGGATGTCAGCGACAGGATAAAAAGAGGGAACCAGCTTGAAGTAAAAGTTCCGAAAGGCAACTATAAGGTCATGCTGTTCTATCTCGACCCCAAAGCCTCCCTCGGACAGGGAAGGAAAAGCGGCTATGTCGATTATCTCGATGAGGAGGCGGTAAAAACTTTCATCGATATGGTTTATCAGTCGCATTATGATAACCTGAAACAGTACTTCGGAACGGTACTGAAGATCACCCATTATGATGAGCCTGCCCTTCATGTAACACGGGGCCGTGCATGGACACCACTTTTTAATGAGAAGTTCAGGGAGGAGTACGGTTATGATCCGATGAAATATTACCCTGCCCTTTTTTATGATATCGGACCATCGACTGCTGCTGTCAGATATGCTCTCTGGGGATTCAGGACGAAGCTTTTCAGCGAGAATTACATAAAGCAGATGGATGACTGGTGCCGTGAACACGGGATCATGCTCAGCGGTCATCTCGACCAGGAAGAGATCGCGAACCCTGTTCCTGTAAACGGCGACCTGATGCTGATGTTCAAGCACCAACAGGTTCCTGCCATCGACGATATTTGGTGGTGGGGGAGGGAAAACAGGTCTTATAAGATAGTAAGCTCCTCGGCATACAACTGGGATAAGCCAGTGGTGATGGCAGAAACATACGCGGGATGGAGAGGTGCTATGGACCAGAAGATGGTTTACAGGATAGCTATGGACCAGGCAGCCATGGGCACGAATTTCCAGGTGGGTGCCCTTCCTCGTGACAAGACCCCACAGAGTGACAGGTTCATAGGGAGGCTTAGCTATATGCTGCAACATGGAAGACATGTTGCCGATGTGGCCATATTGTATCCGATTACATCACTCCAGGCTGCATATCGTTTCGGGTACTGGGATCCTGAAACACGCGGATCGGGAAGTATGGTCACCGGCTATGCCCGCGAAGGTGGCTATAACCCTCCGGAAACAGATTATATTGAGCTGGGAGAGATGATATACAGAGGTCTGCGCCAGGATTTCACATTCCTCCATCCGGAGGTGCTTGAAGAAAGGTGCCTGATAGACGGGAAGAATCTGATCCTCGACAACAAAGTCAACCGGGAAACTTATTCAGTGCTGATAATACCCGGAAGCAGGGTTCTCTCTGTGGAAACTGTAAAAAAGATAAAAGCATTTTACGATGCCGGAGGTACGGTCATAGCCACCAAACTGCTTGCTGACAGGTCGGCAGAAGCCGGAAAAGATGAAGAGGTCAGAAAGACAATGGAGGAAATATTCGGGATGTATACCGACAAGCCCCTTACTGCAGAGTTCCAGAGGCGTATAGATGAGTTTAAGGTTCATTTCATAAACAGGAACCAGGCCGGAGGTCGTGCATATTTCCTTCCCGACTATACCATCGAAATGATACAGGCTGTCATGAAGGAAGTGATCCCTGTGTGGGATGTTAATATCGAAGAGCCTGTGTGGCAACTGAAAATAGGACCTTCATACGACGGGTCGCTTACATATAATCACAAGGTGAAACAGGAAAGGAATATTTATTTCTTTGCAAATTCTTCCGACAGAGCTGTAGATACTTACGTCAGTCTGAGAGGAATTATGGATCTGTCATTATGGGATCCTATGACAGGGCAGATAAGAGCTGTGGAAGAGACAGTTTCGAAAACAAAGGAAGGAGTTGACATTACCCGTCTGGCTCTTAAGCTTGATCCGGCAACAGCACTTTTCTTTGTTGAAGAGCCCTGATCGCAGGCGAAAAATATAGAAACTGATTGCCATTTTCATGCCTTCATAATCCCGGACTTATGAGGAGGCTTGTCTTTTGTTCATCCTGCTGTTGTAGTTTCCGCAGGTTTTTTCAATCGTATATAAAAACATCGGACTATAAGGAAAGTACCTTATTAATGTTTTCGTGCTGATTCAAAATATTTCTGGCATGGAAAAATTCTGGCTGTGTGAAATTTATAAAACAATTTACCTGAGTGGTATTAATATCCCAGGGTTTTAGCCTGAATGACTTTATAATTCTTGTAATCAGCCTACTGGAATATTTTTCTCTGTTGAAACAATGTTCACAAAACTACATGAAATTTGCTTATTAACAGGAAGTTATGAATTAACTTTGTTGCTTTGTTATTATTTATGTTCAGGGCATTTAAGAACAATTTCATAGTTCTGTTGTTTGAACAGTTAATGCAAAGATGTTTTTACAGAAATAAAAAGGAAAAAATGATTGCAGAACCGGTTGTTAAAGTATTAACAAGCCGGCTTTTGATTTAAAAAAGTATTTTATCAGCAGACGATGAAAAAGATTTTCACCAAAATAAGTTTTATAGCATTAATATTTCTTTCATTTACCATCAGGGCCACGGCTCCGTCGCGGGAGCCGCTGACTATCGTTTCCGCCGAGCCTTTAAATCCGTACACTAAGCTTATCCATGCTATAGGAAGGGTTGAAACGATGCACGACACCCTTGCTTATAATCCCGTGGAGCAGGCTACAGGATATTTCCAGATACGTCCGATAAGGCTTGAAGATTATAACAGGCGGACAGGCAGCAAATACAGGATGAAAGATCTTTTCGATTATAAGGTTTCAGAGAAGATATTCCTGTATTATGCAGAAATGTACGGGCCATACAATTTTGAAAAGATAGCAAAGAGGTGGAACGGTTCAGGTCCGCGCACCTATTATTACTGGCAACGGGTGAAAAAACATCTGTAAAGCCGGCATACAAAATCTACAACCATATCCTGCACTGCAAATCACGATCAGCATTCTCAAAATTCCTGGTCTGATATTGTACAGGATATGATCATTATTTAAATTGCAGGGGCGGAGAAAGATGCAACCAGGGCATCAGTCTCCGGGAATCACCAGGTGAACAGATTAGTGTTATAAACGCACAATACCTTAATCCCGGACATGGTGTAAAGAATAAAGAATGAAGAAAATCTTTTATGGTGTCATTATTATCCTGGCCTTTTCGTGCATCGGTGTCGTGGTTATCCGGAAGATTAAAAAACCTGAAGCGCGAAGAGGAGGATATGAGAGGCTGAGAGAATGTTTTATCAATCCGTCCCCGGAGGCCCGGCCAAGGGTATACTGGTGGTGCCTGAACGGAAACATCGATACTGTAAGGGCCAGGCAGGAGTTCATGGAGATGGTGAAGTCAGGCATTGGTGGATTTGACCTTTTCGAGATCGGTCTTCAGCGGGGAGATACCTCAATTCCGGGCGGACCAGCATTTTTAAGCGACGAGTCGGTCCAGACCATCGGGTGGGTTGTCGATGTAGCCGGAAAGATGGGGCTGACAGTAGGACTTAATGTCTCGAGCAGTTGGAATGCCGGTGGCACCTGGGTTGAACCAGTAAATGGAGGGAAATCGCTTTACTTATCAAAAACAGTTGCAAGAGGTGATTTACATCATCAGAGCATCAGCATACCTTTCCCTGAAATAAGCTTCCCGGAGAACGCCCTGATCGGCGGGACCGGCAAACCAATGATACCCTTCAACGACAAGGGCAAGCCTGTTTACTACGAGGATATAGCTTTACTGGCGTTCCCGGCAGGCATAGAAAAGGAGTCGCTTGATACTTCTCTTATTATCGATGTCACCCCATTCTTTGATACGGAAACAGATATCCTTCAATGGGAAACTCCTCCCGGGGAATGGGAGATCTGCCGTTTTGTATGCTCTAATTCAGGTCAGCAGCTGGTATTGCCAAGTCCTGAGTCGGCAGGGCTCGCCATTGATCATTTTGATTCTTCAGCAGTAGCAATGCACATGAATTATGTGATTAACCGTCTGAAGCCTGTACTCGGCGACTTCAGAAATACTGCGCTGAAAAGTCTTTACCTGGCCAGTTATGAAGCCCGCGGGTTTGTATGGACATCTTCGATGGCCACCGAATTTGCCAGGCTGAACGGCTACAGGATCGAAAAATTCCTTCCACTGTTCTTTGAACCTCAGTTTTTCGAACCGGGAACCGTGGAAAAAATCAGGACCGATTTTAAAAAAACACTTTCGGAGCTGATGATCAACAACCTCTATGTGAATGCCAGTAATATCTGCAACCGTCATGGGCTGAAGCTCAATTGTGAAGCCGGCGGCCCGGGCTACCCACTCTATAACGGACCTGCAGAACCTCTCAGGGCACTGGGTGCCGTGGATATCCCGCGGGGAGAATTCTGGGTAAACCACTCAAGGTTTTATACAGGCAGTAAAGGTGACACTATCGACATTCTCCGCGTGGTTAAGGAAGTGTCGGCTGCTTCACATATATATAACAGGAAAATTGTTGAAGAAGAGGCCTTTACTTCTTTCCAGCACTGGCAGGAGGGGCCGTTCGACATTAAACCGCCAGGTGATCGTGCTTTCTGTGAAGGCATGAACAGGGTTGTTTTTCACGGGTTCAGCCATAACATCAGGGGTGCCGGCTACCCGGGATTCGTATACTCGGCCGGGACTCATTTCAACGACAAAAGGGTCTGGTGGCCAAAGGCAAAACCGTTTATAGAATATGTCACACGCCTGTCAGCACTTTTTCAGGAAGCTCATTTCGTGGCAGATGTTTTATGGTACTATGGTGACAAGGTCCCTAATTCTGCCACACCCAGGAACACTCATTTCAAGGTTGGTCCGGGTTATGACTATGAGGTTATCAATACAGATATTCTCCTGAATGACCTCTCGGTAAATAAGGGCAAGCTGGTCTTGTCGAACGGAGCGCGATTCAGTGTTCTGGCGGTGGAAGATGAACCGCTGATGGTTCCGGCCGTAGCCGATAAACTTGAAAGACTCGCCCGGCAGGGCGCTGTTATCGTTGGAGAGCACGGAGGAAAGATCTTTGCGGGTACCAGGGCTCTCGACTTGCTCGTCACACTGAAGATACCTCCCGACCTTGATTATGATGGAAAGGAGACTTTTCTGATCGATTTCATTCATTATCGCCTGGATGAAACGGATGTATATTTCATTGTGAATACCTCGGGTAAATGGATTTCGAGGCTTTGCAGGTTCAGACAGGAAGGCAGAGTGCCTGAGATGTGGGACCCGGTTTCAGGAGCGATCATTCCGGTTTCTGTATACGAACAGGATGACCACCGGATTAACATGCCTGTCACCCTTGCACCTTATGGATCACAGGTGATCGTATTCAGGAAGGGAAGGCCTTCCCCCCATTTTAAAGCAATTAAAGGAGACGGTTTAGATCCTCCGCTTATGAGATTTACTACTGATGGGCTTTGTCTCCTGCAGGAAGGCACCTTTGAACTGGAAGACATGAATTCCACACAGAAGTTTAGTCACAGAATAAGTTCCCGTGTCATAACAGGGCCGTGGGAAGTGTCGTTCGACAGGAGCCGTGGCGGACCTGACAAGGTCATATTCAATGAGCTTATATCCTGGACGGAATCGGATGACGAGGGTATAAAATATTATTCAGGAACAGCAACCTACAGCAACAGCTTCGAGCTTGATGCAGGGTTCCTTCCGGCTGATAATGAAAAGATCTTTCTCGATCTGGGAAACATATCAAGTGTGGGTGAGGTCTGGCTTAACGGCCGTCACCTGGGTATAACCTGGGCAGAACCATACTTATCTGATGTTACAGGTATAATAAAAGAAGGCGGAAATAAACTGGTTGTGGAGATTTCCAATACCTGGTCGAACAGGCTTAAGGGAGATGCTCTGACGAACGGGCATTACACTAATACGAATATCCGGAACACTATCATTCCGGGAAAGGATCCCCTGATTACGTCGGATCAGAAGCGTGTTCCGTGGGCAGAGGTGCCACTCATCAGATCAGGTCTGCTGGGGCGGGTGTCACTTACAAAGTACCAGCTTATAAGGTATAAATGATGTTAAAGGAAAATCGATATAAAATCAGCTGCTTTAACCTGATTTTTATTTTTAATGGTCCTTTTACCGTCTGCGAAATTTGTCACTGCACACTCTTTAAAGACCCTGCAGTTTCCGAGATCGTCGTGTGAGAATCCTTTGCATACTCTTACTACATCGGGCGATATTTCATCTATTATCACGATCTTGCCGTCGCCGTATTTCAGCCTTCCGAGTTCGAATTTACCGTCGATCACGTGAAGCCCTTTTGACGAAAATTCGGCTGTAACAATATCCGCAATATTCTTAACCAGGCTGATGCTGTAGTCAATCTCAGCCCTTGTCATGGCACCTGCTTCTTCCAGCGCTTCAAAAGTTATCAGTACGTCAACATCTCCTTTTGTCCATGCTTCAACAACCTTATGCAGGTTTTTACACGGTTGTACGAAGGGATATCTCCGCCAGAAGCTTCCCGTTGCATTATTACGCCAGGTGAATTCAAGGTTCTGCAGAGGGGCCGATCCCGGAAATTCAGGTGATTCGGCAGGCATGCTGAGGGGGATTGCAGGTTCCACTATCATTTCATTTGGGCTTACCGTGTCGATATAATGGGATGGTATGCCTTTTTCCTGAAGCACTTTAAAGAAATGTGTGGCAAACCTGCAGGCAATTGCACCTTTTCCAGGGATGTCGCCCACCACAGTGTCATAACCCGGATCAAAAATCACTTTGCCGTTCTCGATATAACCGGTTCCGGCATCCTTGAACACCAGCCTGTATTTGCCTTTGTAATGACCTTCGTTTATTTCAAAAACGTTTTTTGACTTTCCGCTGTAGATAAGTCTTTCATTTTCCATAGTGTAATCTTTTAAACTGTTATAAATCAAAAAAATACTGAATAATCAATAAGCCCTGAGGATGCGGTTTTGCTATTCCTCCGGTCCGGGATCTTCTTCATCTTCGTCAATCTCTTCTATCATCTCTGAACTCTCCATACGTTCCAGTTCCCTACGGGCTTCTTCATCGCCCTCTTCGGCCAGCTTGCTGAGCCTCCCATATTTCAGCCAGTCGGTTGAAGCTTCGGATGCATCGAAATTAAGCTCAATATTTCCGTCTTCGTCGATCTCGACAGGAGGGATGATCCTTGTCTTTGTCATAATGTCTTTTCAGTTTTTCTTCATTCAGGATATACCTTTAAAGGTAACGATTTTTTATAGAAATTTAACCAAAAAAAGGCTGACAAAAGGGAGGTTTTTCCTGACAGAAATGATCTTATTGTTTAAATTTACAAGTCAGACAAGGAGCTTAAAAAACTTTTATAATCGCTAATAAATTAAAAATATGAAAAAAATCTGTTTTTTGCCAGTTGTCTTTGTTCTGTGCAGTATAGTATCGGCCCAGCCTGGTCACACTCCGCAGGCTGAGCCCCTTCCGGCAGGATTCAAACCGGCCTCAACCAATACTTTCATTTCACAATACCCGGCTGTAAATGCGCAAACACACCAGGCCCTGTTCAGGGTTTCCGCTCCTGAGGCAAACTCTGTTAAGCTTAACCTGAACGGGAGTCACGACATGAAAAAAGATGAAAAGGGTGTCTGGTGGATAACCACTGAACCTCTTGTAGTAGGGTTTCACTACTATGCAATAAGTATTGACGGGGTTCAGGTCATGGACCGTGGGAGCGAGGCATATTTCGGAAGCAACTGGGAGTCATCAGGTATTGAAATACCGGAAGGCCCGGAAGGAGATTATTACAGGTTTAACAGGGACGTTCCCCATGGTCAGATACGTTCATTATATTACTGGTCGGATATTAACGGAATGGAACGTCATGTCAACGTCTATGTTCCTGCAGATTATGAAAAGAATACAGATAAAAGATATCCTGTTCTTTATCTGGTCCACGGCTGGGGCGAAGATGAAAACGGGTGGTCGGTACAGGGCCACATGGCAAACATTATGGACGGTCTGATAGCATCAGGTAAGGCAGTACCCATGATTGTGGTAATGCCCAGTGGCGATATCAAAACCAATTCCGATATCCGTTCAGCCTCAGGGAGTATAACTGATATTTATGTCAAAAACCTTATCCCCTTTATTGATAAAACCTTCCGGACCTATACCGACAGGCAGAACAGGGCAATGGCAGGTTTGTCGAGAGGAGGTATGCAGACAACCTCAACTGTTTTCAGCAACATGGATAAGTTTGCATGGATGGGAACCTTCAGCGGCTTTTTTATGGGCGGAATGGGCCGGGCCGGAGCACAGGCACCTTCGGTTGAAACTGCTTTCAACGGTGTTTTCAAAGACCCAGATGTATTCGACAGGCAGATAAACCTGCTGTTCATCAGCACAGGAACCGAAGAACGCAATCCCAAAGAGCAGGTTGAAGCCCTCAAGGCTCATGGAATAAAGAACATCGTTTTCCACGAATCGCAGGGGACAGCCCACGAATGGCTTACATGGAGAAGAGCCCTGAATGATTTTGCACCCAGGCTGTTTAAATAGG
>JAFGXX010000249.1 GCA_016936435.1 Bacteroidales bacterium | reverse complement strand
TCATTCATTGTTAACTATTGAATGACTATTGAATGACCATCGTCCCGATACTATCGGGAGACCATTGAATTTCGCAGCGAAGCGAAGATCCCGCTCCAGCGGGAACCATCGAATGACAATTGTCCCGATTATCGGGATATTACTGAATTACTGTTTCGGCTGATACACCCTCACCCAGTCTATCTCCATGGTGGTCATGCTGTTGACGGGTTTGTCGAGACCGCCGGAGAAGAGAATGTACATGGGCTCCTGGGGGACGTCGGCAGTTTGTGTGAGAATATCTGTACCGTTTATCTTCCACACCAGCCTGTCGGGTGTCCACTCGAGAGTGTATATGTAGAAATCATTGGCATACTTGCCTCCGATAGCGGCCCGGGTCCTTTTTTCGGGACTTGCAAAGAAGTCTGATACCACCTTGCCGTTTTCGGTCCGGCATACATCGATATGCGGAGTCACTTTATCGGAAAGCATCCAGAAAGCCGTTTTGGCGGCAGGGTTGCCCAGCTTCACCTTCGCACTGAATATTCCATATTTCTGACGGAAGGCAGCTCCGGTGTTAACTATCCCCGAGGTAAAATTGAATTCCTTCACAACAAAACCTCCGGGCGTCCATGCCTTGCCCTGCTTTTTCTGAGGTTTGGTTATGATCTTAAGGAGAGAGTTGCGTATCTCCAGGTTCTCACCTGAGGTATATGCCTGCAGGTCATTTCCTGCAGTATAGTTATCCTTGAGCAGCTTGTCGCCCCAGTAGTAATTGGTTATCCATTTTGAGGTATCGAGACTGGTCCCCTCAAATTCATCACTGAAGGTAAGCTCCCTTGTCTTAAGAAAGTCGAATTTATCTGAATCTTTAACCTTGAAATACCAGATGATATCCTCGTTTTTGGCAAGTTTTCCGTATTCCTGGAGACTCTTGAACATGTCGGTCTTTTCGAATCTCTTTTTGTCCAGGAGATATGCTTTTTTCTCAAGGAATTCCTTTGAAGCCACGTAATCTTTCAGTTCGTTATAGCGTCCCAGCCTTGCCGAACCGTCAATGTTGAGGAAGTTGGAGTACTCTTTCGACTTTTTGAAAGCATAGTATTCCTTTATTTCAGAACCCGATTTCAGACGCTTATATTCCAGCAGTTTCTTCTCATCCTCTGAGCCTTTGAACTCTTTTGTCTTTGCCTTCTCGCGGAACTCAAGCGAGGTGACCAGTTTTTCAAGCTCTTCGTACGAAGCTATCTTTGACGAACCGTCAAGTTCCCTGAACTTTTTGAGCGCCGATCCGGCTATTGTACGGAAATACATCACTATGTCTTTGGCCTTGCTCAGGGAGAGAAACTCCTTTTCCTTTGCATATTCTTCAGAGCCCTTGTATTTCAACGATTCGATCTCTTTCTTCCCGGTTATAAAATCGGATGATGTAACAAGCTCCTTCAGTCCGGTGAATTTCTTCAGTGTTTCCGAAGCGGCGAAAGCATTGAGTTTTTCAAATTCGGCTGTCAATGCCTTTTCAGCCTGTTCAATTTTCAGGGTGGAGGGAATTAACCCGAGTAAAAGCCTGAGACTTGCCATTGCATGAGATTTTTAAGTACAACTGATAAAGATAGAAAATCTTTTTTTATAAAACGGATGCTGCAATTTAATTATTTCATCCCGTCAACAGTGTACTGAAATAACTGGCCCCGATTTCTTCCCCCTTTGTCAACAAATGACCTGTCATCCTGAGCGCATTGAAGGCTCTTCAGATATGATGCAGAATCTTTACACAATTTATTGTCTCTTTATTATCCGTGCCTCTTTTGATACAGAATGTTCATTGTTGGACACTTATAAAGAAAATATCGAAAATCATAATAAAATGACTAGCGTATGGGAGACCTGCATGCTAATGAAATAAGCCGAAAACAGCTCTCCCTTTGTCCATCCGGAACCATACTTCTCTTATCCGGATTACATTGCGGATTTGCAAAATTTTCATCCCTGATTAAAAAAAATTGAAAAAATATTTGGTATTTAAAATTTTATATTTATTTTTGACTGACCGTTCAATCAAAAATGTCACCAAGAACGCCACATCAGTTTGAGCTTATAAGGGATGAAAAACGAAACCTTATAATGGATGTCGCTCTCAGCCTCTTTGCCGGAAACGGTTACCATAATACCACCATTAGTCAGATATCAAAACAAGCCGGCATTTCGAAAGGACTGATGTACAACTATTTTACAAGCAAGGAAGAATTGTTATCCGAGATCCTTAACCGTTCGGAAGCCGAAATATTATCCTGCTTCGACCCCAACCGTGACGGATATCTTACCGAAGATGAATTTGTGCACTTCGTTGAAAAAGTGTTCCAGATAATCCGTGAAAGGATCTCTTTCTGGAGACTCTTCTATCAGTTTTTGTTACAAAAGGATGTAAGGGAAAACTTCATCCTCACACATATTGCAGATGATAACCCCCTTATTGACAATGATTCATCAGCTCTGTTCATTAAGCAGATGCTTTCTGTTTTAAGAGATTACTTTATAAGGAAAAAAGAGCGTATGCCGTCGGATTACGATCCTGAAACGGACATGAGAATGTTCCTTTACACAATTGAGGGTTATGGTTTGTCGATCATCTTCAGCGATAATACCGACGAAAAAGCCCATGCCAGCACCATCGCTAAAATCATAGACTCTTATAAATGACGTAAATATGAAGTTATTGTTAAAAACATCACTCTTATTAATTTGTTCGGGATTTTTGCCGGCCATAACAGCCCAGGACCTTTCGCCGACTGAGATCATCAGAAAGGCTGATGATAAATTCAGGGGAGAGATGTCGGGCTACAGCGAAATGGTCATGACAATAGTAAGGCCTTCATGGCAGAGAAGCATTGAATTCAGGTCGTGGTCGAAGGAAGATGATTATGCCCTTACTCTTATCACCGCCCCTGCAAGGGAAAAAGGACAGACCTTTCTTAAACGCGGAAATGAAATGTGGAGCTGGAATCCGGCCATAAGCAGGCTGATTAAACTTCCACCTTCAATGATGTCGCAGGGATGGATGGGTAGCGATTACACCAACGACGATATTCTCAGGGAATCCTCGGTTGTCGATGATTATCATCATGCAATGGAGGGCGAAGAAGAAATTGACAGCAGGAAATGCTGGAAAATCAGACTTACAGCCAGGGAAGATGCCGATGTGCTATGGGGTTCCCAGTTATGGTGGGTCGACATGAATGACTTTATCGTTCTTAAAGCGGAACTGTATGACGAAGATAATTACCTGGTACGTACCGAAAAGGGCAGCAACATAAAAAATGTCGACGGACGCTTGCTGCCAACGGTCATCGAACTGATACCGGCTGAAAATGAAGGATATAAAACTGTTATTAGTATTGCGGATATGAAATTCAATATCGATATCAGCGACAGCTTCTTTTCACAGCAGAATATGAAAACGATAAGATAATAAGTT
>JAFGXX010000059.1 GCA_016936435.1 Bacteroidales bacterium | reverse complement strand
GTAACGAAAAAGAAATCTGTAAGTTATTTTATTTGCCGGTGGTTTTTTTGTTTTTCTTTTCAGCACGTTTTTCTTTCAATGTTTTTTTCGGTGCTTTTTTGACTTTAGGTTGGGCTTTTGATTTTTCTTTTGACATGGCGAATGATTATTTTGATTAAACACATTTCAAAGATAAAAAATCATGAAAAATGAGAGTGATGATTTTTAAACTTCTTTTAGTCTCATTTTATAAATTTACCCGCATCCTCATCCAGAAGCCAGATTGTAACTCCTGACACCGACCTGATATGTGCTGCGGGGTATATCTTCGCGGCCCCTTTGCGTGTATAAATCATATCAACGATCACGGATTTTGCGTTTCCTGTCACTATAAAGGCTACGGATTTTGCATTGTTGATAACTTTTCCTGTCAGTGTCACTCTTTTTTGTTTTGTCGCAGGATGCAAAGCCGTGTCACATATTTTTCTACTATGCAGAAGTTTTGCATTTCCCGGAAATATTGAAGCAGTATGACCGTCCTCACCCATTCCTAAAAGGACTGTGTCAAAATAAGGAAGATTATTCCTTGTCCGGGTGTTACTGGCAATCACTTCCGAATATCGTGCCGCTTCTGAAAGAGGCTCATCTTCACCTCTCATTCTGAACACATTGGCAGACGGAATATTGATTTTATCGAGCAGCAGCCTTCTGGTCATCCCGTAATTGCTTTCAGGATCTTCAGGAGGGACGCACCTTTCATCTACCCAGAATATTTTTACTTTGCTCCAGTCGACAGCTTTAGAGTATTTTTCAGCCAGTACTTCAAAAAGAAGAACCGGAGTGCTGCCACCGGAAAGGGCAAGGGTGAAAGGTGCTTTTCGTCCTGCAGTCTTTATTATACTCCGGGCAAGTTCGCCGGCGAATGCTTCCGCAAGAATTTCCTTTGAAGGATATACCCTGTAAATGGTTTGTTTTTCCATGACATTTTCATTTAGCATATCACAATTCACAGTAGTCGCCATCGCCTGCAAGGTTTTTGCAGGGATATCTCCACGTGAGGCCACATCCTTCAATCAGTTCGTCGGCCACCGAGGGACCCCAGGTACCTGCCGGATATCCGTATATTTTTATGTCATTGTTTTGAGCCCAGGCCTTTTGGATGGGTTCAACGAATTTCCATGCTGTTTCGACCTCGTCGTCGCGTGAAAAAAGTGTCGAATCACCCATCATTACATCGTAGAGCAATCTCTCATAGGCTGACGGCAACCTTATGTCGGCAAGATCACGGTAATGAAAATCCATATTTACACTTTTCACATTGAATCCTGCTCCGGGCTCCTTCATGTCAAATTTCAGCAATATTCCTTCATCAGGTTGTATACGTATCACCAGCTGATTGGAAGTCCGGGCTATCGAATCTCTCTGAAAGAGATGATGAGGTGTTTTTTTAAAATGGATAACCACTTCAGTGACTCTTGTCGGCAGCCTTTTTCCGGTCCTGATATAGAAAGGCACCCCACCCCATCTCCAGTTGTTAATATAAAATTTAATCGCAACATAGGTTTCAGTACGCGACTCGCGTGCGACTCCCTTTTCGTACCTGTACCCGTTAACACACTCTCCCTTTATCGTCGAACCTGTGTACTGTCCTCTTATCACCTGCTTTGGAACATCAGCCTCCCTGACAGGTTGCAGCGACTGAAGTACTTTAAGCACCTCGTTCCTTATTGAGTTTGATTCGAGCGAAGACGGAGGTTCCATGGCTGTGAGACCGACCATCTGCAACATATGATTCTGGACCATATCGCGAAGCGCTCCTGAGGAATCATAATAACCACCACGGTCTTCGACTCCTATGCTTTCAGCTGAAGTAATTTCAACACGATGAATATAGTTACGGTTCCAGAGCGGCTCAAAGATCCCGTTCGAAAAGCGGGTAACCAGAAGGTTCTGAACAGTCTCTTTTCCAAGGTAATGATCAATCCTGTAAATCTGGCTCTCATCAACCATTTCATGAAGCTTTCTGTTCAGTTCCCTTCCTGACTCCAGGTCGTAGCCGAAGGGTTTTTCGATTATTAACCTGCGGAAACCATCATGCTGGACCGATAGTCCTGCCTCGTGAAGGTTCTCGGCAATAACCGAATACATGCTCGGAGGAGTCGCCATATAGAAAATATAATTTGCAACAATGCTCATAGACTTTGTTCTTTCCACCAGTATCTCCCTGAGCTTATGATAATCGGGAAGCTTCTCATTGTTCAGCATGAGATAAGAGATGCTTTCCACAAACTCATCAACGGACTTTTCATCAGGATCCTTTTCCTCTGAGAAGGCGATAATGCTCTCCTTCATTTTGGTCCTGAATTCAGGATCACTGAAGACACTTCTCCCGCATCCGATTACTGCAAATCTTTCCGGCAGAAGCTTTTGAATTTTGAGTGAAAAGAGGGCCGGGATAAGCTTCCTTGCCGTAAGGTCACCCGATGCTCCGAATATTACCAGGATAAGATTACCAGGTTTCTCCATATTGGTTCATAATAATTAACTGGCTTAAAATACAACTTTTCACCAATACATTCTGTATGCAGCTCCGTTAATTATATTCAGAATGATATATGTGGCTCCTGAAGCCGGCTACCCTTCATAATGTTAATCAGGTTGAAAATTTGTTAATTACTTAAGTCGTAAAGTTATTTTTTTAAATTATTTAGTGTATTTTTGCATGATTTTTAAAGTAAAATATTACATTTGGGTGGTTTTTTAAAGCATGAAGAGTTTTCTGGTCATATTATCATTCATTCTTAACAGGCTTACGACGTAAGGATGAGAATGGTATTTTTGGAAAAAAAGGGCAAACCGTTCTCAGGAAAAGAGGACGGTTTTTTTAATATAAAACAGTACAGGGAATGGAGATGAAAAAAGGCAATATGCCGGCTGCAGGAATGTACCTCAGAGATTTTGAGCATGATAGCTGCGGGATTGGATTTGTAGCTCACCTCAAAGGAAAGAAGTCTCATTCGATAATTGTCCAGGGTCTGGACATTCTCAGGAACATGACTCACAGGGGAGCCGAAGGGGCTGATAAAAAAACAGGCGACGGCGCCGGCGTGATGATCCAGGTACCCCGCGATTTTTATCTTATTCAGGGCTATCCTCTTCCTCCTGAAGGTCAGTTCGGAACAGGTTTGATCTTCCTGCCCAAAGAACATGAACATGCAGAAAAATGCAGGGAGATAGTTATCCGTCTGATTGAAGAAGAAAATATAAAGCTTATAGGATTCAGACAGGTTCCTGTAAACAGTTCGGTCCTGGGCGAAATATCGAGAGCAGCAGAACCGGCTATAGAACAGGTTTTACTGGGAGCCGACCTTACATCCGGGGAGCTTGAGAGAAAATTGTATATAATCAGAAAAAAGGCCGAAAACATAATCCGTAACTCCGATATACCCTGCCGCGAGAAATTCTATATCCCGAGTCTTTCAACAAAAGTACTGGTTTACAAAGGAATGCTTACATCGATCCAGCTTGGAGAATATTATGAAGACCTGAGGGATGAAAGGCTTCAGAGTGCAATTGCGCTGGTACATTCGAGATTCAGCACCAACACATTCCCGAGCTGGGATCTCGCCCAGCCATTCAGGGTACTGGGCCATAACGGAGAGATAAATACTATCAGAGGGAACCGGTTCTGGATGGAAGCCAGAGAGTCGATCCTGAAATCGGACAAGCTGGGAGATCTGTCGGAGATATATCCTGTGATCGAGCCCGGAAAAAGTGACTCGGCCTCGCTCGATAATGTTCTTGAATTCCTGCTCATGAGCGGGAAATCACTTCCATACGCTATGGCTATCCTCATCCCTGAATCGATAAACATGAAGAATCCCATTCCTGCTGAATTAAGGGATTTCTATCATTACCATTCAACCTTTATGGAACCATGGGACGGACCAGCATCGCTGATCTTTTCCGACGGCCGTTATATCGGAGGAATGCTTGACCGTAACGGACTGCGTCCGTCAAGATATCTTATCACCACCAGCGATTTGATTGTAATGGGCTCGGAAACTGGTGTTCAGAGTTTCGCTCCGGAGGAGGTCAGGGAAAAAGGTCGTCTGAAACCTGGTAAGATGCTTCTTGTCGACACAAAGGAAGGCAGGATACTTCATGATGAAGAGCTTAAAAAAGAGCTGGCGGATGAATATCCTTACGGCGAATGGATAAAGCAGAACATGGTCAACCTCGAAGAAATTGAAACCGGTCATGTTGTGGCACCCGACCTGGGTTCCAGGTACAACGAATATGCCACATGCTTCAATTACTCGATGGAGGATATTGAAAAAATAATAAAAGAAATGGCAGCTAGCGGCAAGGAACCTATCAGCTCAATGGGCAATGACACCCCGCCGGCCATCCTGTCAGAAAAGCCATATCGTCTGTTCAATTATTTCAAACAGGTTTTCGCTCAGGTAACAAATCCGCCTATCGACCCTATCAGGGAGGAACTTGTAATGACCCTCTCAGGATACCTCGGTTCGCTGCAGCAAAACCTTCTGGAAACTTCTCCCGATCATGTAAAGATGGTCCGTTTCAGAAACCCTGTAATCTCAAATACATATTTCCAGGTTGTTAAAAACCTGAGATACAAAGGATTTTCTGCTGCCAACCTTTCAATGTTGTTCAATGCAGGCGAAGGAGAGGAAGGACTCAGGGAAGCTGTTGAGAGGCTTTGTTCTGATGCTGAAAAAGCTGTTGATGAGGGGAAAAACTACATAATCCTTTCCGACAGGGGTATAAGCCGTGAATCAGCTCCCGTGCCTTCACTAATGGCTGTTTCTGCAGTCCACCATCACCTTATTTCAAAAAGAAAAAGAATGCAGATCGACATCGTGGTTGAGAGTGCCGAACCACGTGAAGTAATGCATTTCGCACTTCTGTTCGGATACGGAGCCAGCATTATAAATCCCTATCTTAGTTTTGCCATCATCGACAAACTCGTGAAAGACAAGGCTATACAGCTCGACTATCACACAGCCGAAGCCAATTACATCAATTCTATCAACAAGGGGATATTAAAGATAATGTCGAAGATGGGCATCAGCACCCTCCGCAGTTACAGATCGTCGCAGATATTTGAAGCTGTGGGCATTCATCCCGTGGTGACTGAAAAATATTTTTCCGGTACCGTTTCCCGCATCGGTGGTATAGGTATGGGTGAGATTGCGGAAGAAATACTTATTCCTCACAACCGTGCCTACAGTGATGAAAAACAGGCACCTATCCTTACCGAAGGGGTTTATTATTACAGGAAACAGGGAGAACATCATGCGTGGAACCCTGAAACAATAGCATTGCTTCAGTGGAGTACCAGAACCGGTGACAGGGAAAAATTCAGGGAATACAGTAGCATAGTTAACAAAGATACCGACAGGCCGGGATTCATACGGGGGCTTCTCCGGCTGAAGAAAAATCCCATACCCTTAAGTGAGGTCGAGCCTGCGGAAAACATAATGAAAAGATTTGTTACCGGTGCAATGTCGTACGGATCGATAAGCCGTGAAGCCCATGAAACTCTTGCCATCGCGATGAACAGGATCGGAGGAAGGAGCAACACCGGTGAAGGGGGCGAGGATCCCGTGCGTTTCAAGCCAGGGGAAGACGGGACCAGTACAAGATCTGCGATCAAACAGGTTGCCAGCGGGAGGTTCGGCGTAACGACAGAATACCTGGTCAATGCCGATGAAATACAGATCAAGATAGCCCAGGGCGCCAAGCCCGGGGAGGGCGGACAGCTTCCGGGGCATAAGGTCGACAGGATAATCGCGAAAACAAGATACTCAATACCCGGAATAACATTGATCTCTCCCCCGCCCCATCATGATATCTATTCCATTGAAGACCTCTCTCAGCTTATTTTCGATCTTCGGAACGTAAATCCGTCGGCCAAAATAAGTGTCAAGCTGGTTTCGGGGAGCGGTGTGGGGACGATAGCTGCAGGGGTGACAAAAGCCGGCGCCGACCTTATCACCATAAGCGGATACGAAGGAGGCACAGGAGCAAGTCCCTCATCTTCAATCAGGCATGCCGGACTCCCCCTGGAACTGGGACTTGCCGAAGCACAACAGACGCTGGTGATAAATAACCTGAGGGCTAAAGTGATGCTTCAGGCAGACGGTCAGCTTAAAACAGGCCGCGATGTACTGATGATGGCTCTTCTGGGAGCTGAGGAATTCGGGTTTTCCACAGCCGCCCTGATAGTTCTGGGTTGTGTTATGATGCGAAAATGTCATCTGAACACCTGTCCTGTGGGTGTAGCAACACAGAACCCCGAACTCAGAAAACGTTTTCTGGGTAAGGCCGACTACCTGGTGAACTTTTTCCTTTTCATTGCTGAAGAGGTAAGGGAATATCTTGCGGAGACTGGACTGAGGAGCCTCGATGAGGCGATAGGGCGCTGCGACCTTCTGGAGAAAAATCCTGAGGCCGGCAACTGGAAGACAAATAAAATCGATCTGTCGTCACTGTTAAGTATGCCTCATGAAGCAGATATTTTTCCCAGGAGATTTATTGATAAAACTGAAGTTGATCTTGAAAACGTACTCGACACTCAGCTGATAAGAGAAGCAGAGAATGCCCTTAGCCACAAGGAGCCTGTACTGATCCATAAAGATATCCGGAACACCGACAGGACAACAGGTGCGATGCTTTCAGGAAAAATCGCTTCGATGTACGGATCAGCAGGTCTGCCCGACGGAATGATCAGGTGCAGGTTCAAAGGATCAGCCGGACAAAGCTTCGGGGCCTTTTTGACACCCGGCGTTGAACTGTTCCTTGAAGGTGATGCCAACGATTACCTGGGAAAAGGACTTTCGGGAGGAAGAATAATTGTTAAGCCTCCGGAAGGTTCGACATTCGAAGCTGATAAAAACATAATAACAGGCAACACAGTGCTTTACGGAGCTACCGCGGGAGAGATATTCATATCGGGGACTGCAGGCGAAAGGTTCGGTGTTCGTAACAGCGGGGCAACTGCTGTTGTTGAAGGTGTAGGAAATCATTGCTGCGAATATATGACCGGAGGCCGGATAGTGGTACTGGGTGCTACGGGAAGCAATTTTGCTGCAGGAATGAGTGGCGGCGTGGCTTACGTGCTTAACGAAAAAGGTGATTTCGATTATTATTGCAACATGGGAATGGTTGAACTATCTCTTGTTGAGGATCTTAGCGACATGGCTGAACTGAAAGGCCTTCTGGAACGTCATCATCTTCTCACCGGAAGCAGGAAGGCAAAAATGATACTTGATAATTTTGAAAGTTATCTTCCTCTCTTCATCAGGGTTATACCCTACGACTATAAGAGAGTGCTTCAGGAACAGAAACTCGAGGAACTGAAAAAGAAAATAGCAGGCGTGGAAATGGATGTCGAATTCGGCGAATTAAAATAGTGTCTTAAAAAAATATCGGATCAGAAAATTATGGCTGACATAACAGGATTTCTGAAGATTAAGAGAAAGGAGGCCGGTAACAGGCCAGTAAATGAAAGGATATATGACTTCAGTGAAGTCGAGCAGGTTCTTAACAGCGAAGACAGGATGCTTCAGGCCTCCAGGTGCATGGATTGCGGCATTCCTTTCTGCCACTGGAGCTGCCCTGTCGATAATCTCATTCCCGAATGGAATGATCTTCTGTATAAAGGAGAATGGAAAGCTGCTTATGAAAGGCTTAATTCGACCAACAACTTTCCTGAATTTACCGGTCGTATCTGCCCCGCTCCCTGCGAGCATGGCTGTGTGCTAAATATAAACAGGGAACCTGTAACCATCCGCGAAAATGAGGTAGCCATTGTGGAAAAAGCTTTTTCGGAAGGCTATATTGTTCCTCAGCCTCCTCTCAAACGCACAGGGAAAAGCGTAGCTGTAATAGGAAGCGGTCCTTCGGGTATGGCGGCTGCCGATATGCTTAACAAAGCCGGACATCTTGTTACGATCTATGAAAAGGATCAGCAGGCCGGAGGGCTCCTCAGGTTCGGTATCCCCGATTTCAAGCTTAGTAAGGCCGTGGTCGAACGCAGGTTTCAACTGATGATAAAAGAAGGTGTAATAATACAGACAGACGCCCACGTTGGACAAAACATCTCTGCTGCAGAAATAATTGAAAATCATGATGCCGTCTGCATAGCAACCGGAGCAGGTCATCCCAGAAGCCTCAACATAGAAGGAAACGATCTGAAAGGCATCTATTTTGCGATGGATTTCCTGACTAACCAGAACAAAGTAACATCAGGGATAATGCCATACGACGAGAATGAGATCAACGCCGGGAATAAGCAAGTCCTTGTCATCGGAGGAGGCGATACAGGTTCCGACTGTGTGGGAACGGCCATAAGGCAGCGTGCCCGCAGCGTCGTACAGATAGAGATACTGCCGAAACCTCCCGGAGAGCGGGAAGCAGGTAATCCCTGGCCCTACTATGCTAAAGTACTGAAGACCACCACATCGCACGAAGAGGGATGCGAAAGGTTCTGGGGTCTTTCAACGTTAAGGTTTGTGGGTGATGGTGATATATTAAGAGGTGCCGAATTGGAAGAAGTAAAATGGGAATATGAAGGGAACCGGCGCATTATGAAAGCTGTTCCGGGAACGCGCCGGATAATAGAGGCCGACATGGTTTTGCTGGCCCTTGGTTTTGAACATACTGTCCTGAACGGCTTGCTGGAAGAACTCAGCCTCGACCTCGACGGCAGGAAAAACATAAAGGTCGACGGCTCGTATGCCACAAGCCGCCGGAAAATATTTGCTGCAGGTGATGCCGTGAGCGGTGCAAGCCTGGTTGTAAATGCAATCTCTTCAGGAAGAAAAGCAGCAAGGGAAATCGATAAGTTTCTGAGAATATAAATACCTGTATCGTAGAGTGGTAAGCAGATCCCCACGGAATTAATACTCCGTAAAGATCTGCTTTACTTTTTTATATGGTCACCTGTCAGCAAAGGTCCTTAGTCCCTTTGCAGTTTCAATGAGCCGTATCATCTCGGCACGGTAGCCGTCAGTATCTTCTCCTCTTGCCGATATAGCGAGAGCAGCAGCACCCGACATGGTAGCTGTTCCCCTGAACTCCGATTCCCTGAGTATCATACCGAATTCGGCTACTGCAGCCGCAAACTTCAAATTATCAGAAACTTCGCTTTCAGGAAGAGGATCGTGCCTGACAGTTTTTTCAAATAATTTACTGGCATTTCCGTCAGGTAACTTATACCTAAGCTTAATTGTAAGAAGCTCCTCAGAATATTTTTGATCATCTGTCATACGTGAAACCTGGTACTTTAAAGGATCTACCGAAGGTATATTTTCATCTGAGCCGGCAGGAACAATTTCATATAGTGCTGTAACCATGTGACCTGCACCCATTTCGCCTGCATCTTTTGTGTCGTCGTTGAAATCCTCATCATCAAGAAGCCTGTTTTCATAGCCGATAAGCCTGTATGAGTCAACTATTGCGGGATTGAATTCAAGCTGGAATTTGACATCCTTTGCTATCGTGAAGAGAGTACCTCCAAACTCACGCACGAGTACCCTGCGGGCTTCCTGGAGATTGTCGATGTATGAGTAGTTGCCATTGCCCTTATCGGCGATGATCTCCATCTTGTCATCCTTGATATTGCCCATTCCGAATCCCAGGACGGTCATAAAAACGCCAAGATCGCGTTTTTCCTCCACCAGCCTCTCCATGGAACCATTACTCGTTTCTCCAACATTGAAGTCGCCGTCGGTCGCAAGGATAATCCTGTTGTTACCTCCTTTAATGAAGTTCTTTTCAGCTTCACGATAGGCCAGCCTCAGCCCTGCACCTCCGGCTGTTGATCCGCCGGCCTCGAGATTATCAACAGATCTCATTATCAAGTCCTTCCGGTTGCCCGGAGTCGATTCAAGTACCAATCCTGCCGCTCCGGCATAAACAACTATGGCCACACGGTCCTGAGCTCTTAGTTCATTGACAAGAAGACCGAAAGCCGATTTCAAAAGCGGAAGCTTATTGGGGTTGTTCATGGAACCTGATACATCAATAAGGAATACCAGGTTTGAAGGAGAAAGTTCGCTTTTGTCAATACTTTTACCACGAAGGCCTGTCTGAAGCAGATAGTGCTTTTTATTCCAGGGACATACTGCCAGCTCGGTATAGACCGAGAACGGGTGTGCGCCACGAGGTTCAGGATAGTCATACCTGAAATAATTAATCATTTCCTCTATCCGCACAGCATCGGCAGGCGGAAGGCTGCCTGAGTTAATAAATCGCCGGATGTTGGAATAAGATGCATTGTCGACGTCGATTGAGAATGTTGAAAGAGGATTGTTTCTTACATTCCTGTAGCCGTTTTCATTTACTGAAGCATATCCTTCAGTATTGAAGTTGCTATTGTAAGGGTGAAAGTAAGGTCTCGATCCATAAACAACACCGGTAGCTGCCTGCGCCGATTTTGAATATTCGCGAACAACGGCCTGGTCAGCAAATACAATTTCTTCTGCGACAGGCGCCTCATGCTTCATAATAACATTGATTATGTCCCTTCCTGAAATATTTCTTTCGGCAGTTACATAACCGCTGAATGAAAACACAAGTACTCTGTCAGCGGGGCTTACAGTTATCTTAAAATTCCCCCTGAGATCTGTTATGCTACCTGTTACTGCACCCTTAACCTTAACGGAAACACCTGCGAGAGGTTTTCCCTGATCATCAGATACCCTGCCTGTGATGGTTCTCGTTTCGGTAAAGGAGATCATTACAGTTGCAAGGATCATTATGACGAAAGTTTTGAAAATGTTTTTCATGACATTAAGAATTTGGTTAAACTTTTCTCACAGGATGCAGCAGCAGTTGAAATTCCATAAAACCAGTTGATTTTTTTATTTTGGATTATCTTTAAGGATATTATTAAAAAGATGTTTCTCAGGTTTTCCGGTAAGAAATCAAAAAACAGGACCGAAGAGGAGCTGATAAATGAATTCAGCTCTACGGGAGATACCGAATTACTAGGAGAACTTTATTCTGATTATATGCACCTTGTTTATGGTGTATGTCTTAAGTATCTGTCTGACCGTGACGCGTCAATGGATGCCGTTATGCAGATTTTCGAGAAGCTCATAACGGAAATCCCGAAGCAGAAGATCGATAATTTCAGGAGCTGGCTTTATGTGGTGGCAAAGAATTATTGCCTCATGCAGATCAGAGCAGGAAAAGCCGGGGAAAAAAGGTTTAAAGAATGGGCACTTGATCCCGGTAATTTTATGGAAAATGATACATATCTGCATCCTGTTGACAGAGAAGACAATGAAACAGACATGGCTCTGGCAGATTGTATTGAGAGACTGAAAGCTGAGCAAAAGCAATGTATCCGTCAGTTCTATTATGAAGACAGATGCTACAGCGAGATAGCACAAAATCTCGATATCGATGAGAAAAAAGTGAAGAGTTATCTTCAGAACGGTAAGAGAAATCTGAAACTTTGTCTTGAAGAAAAAAATGAAAAGAAAAGACAATAAGGGACAAACTGATCGCAATACATTTCTCCGGTATCTGAACGGCGAAATGAGTGACAGGGAGAAGAACAGCTTCGAGAAAAAGTTACAGAAGGATCTTTTTGCATCTGAAGCTGCCGATGGTCTGGACACAATTGAGCCTGCAGACAGGGCCGCTGACCTGACAGGGCTTGACAGACGTCTCAGGAGAAAGATATCCTCATCAAAAAGATATGTTTACTACCGCATAGCAGCATCGGTAACAGTCCTGATGATAATTTCATCTGTATTCTTTATAGTAAACAGGAAGGACAGGCAGGAAGAACCGGGAAGCATTCCCTCTTCTCCCGTTGTTGTGGAAATACCTGAATCCAAACCAATTTCAGAAGAAGAAAGCACCCGGCAGCAGGTTCGCGTCACTACAAGTCAGAGATCTGTTTCTGAGAAGGGTGGAAAAAATGCGGAATCTGAACCTTCGGGTCAGCTTCATGCTGAGGAAGCATCAGGGATGAATAAGAAAGCTATTGATCAAACTGATATTAGCGAAAGACACGTAGCAGTGCGGGCAATGGAACCCGACAAGGTTCTTATTGAAGATAAGCCTGAATTACAGGCTGCGCCTGTTGCTGCTGTAAGAGAATATGCAGAGGAGGAAAATATACCTGCCGACCCGGGAAGGAAGGCTGCAAAGGCTGAAGCAGTGTCTGCTGCCTTCCGGGTATCGGATAACATTGTTCCCGAACCGGTATGCGGCAGGTATGACTATGAGAAATATCTCAGGGAGAACATACGGATACCTGAGCAGCTTCCATCAGGAGACAGTGTCACGGTGAAAATCAGCATCAGCTTCAGCACAAGAGGTCAGATAAAAAGCATAAGGATAGTTGACAGTCCCGGAGAAGAGTTCTCAAAGGAGGCGAGAAGGCTTATCGAAGAGGGTCCGCGCTGGAAGCCCGGGAAATCCGGCGAGTTACAGGTCGAAGATTCGGTAGAGCTGAAGATACTTTTCCGGAAATAGCATAAAATAATAGCCAGGTAAATGAAGTATTATCCTGGACGCTCTCCTGATTTGAAGACTATTATCAATCTGCAATTCTTTTGTTCCTTAGAAATATTTTGGATTTCTTTACAAAAGAATTTCCAGTTAGACCCGTTCCCCAATGTCCAGGAGAATTTTATCTTTAATATCGTTCGCCTTCATTGTAATTCATTCAGGTGTCTGTCAGCCTGCCAGCCCCGCATCATACAGAATCGCAACAAGATATAATTTCTATTCCTTTGAAACGGAAGGCGAGGTCATACTATTCGTCCCGCGGGGACATCTTTACAATAACATCAATGTTTCACTGAGTGTCAATAACAAAAAGACAGGCTCGTGGAAAGGAACACCGGGAAGGACAACTGTCAGGATACCCATAACCTTCGATCCGGATCCAGGCCGGCATACAATTATCGCATCAGTTTCAACCGGAGACGGAAATAAAATAAGCACTGCGGAATCTACTCTCAGCATCCTGCCATACAAAACAAACGAAGTTAAAACCGACCGTCTTACAGGAGGACTTATAGTTCACAGAAGACCGTTTTTTCCATTTGGTTTTTACACTTACTCTCCTGTTAACCCGACGCTGGCCGAAGAGGAAGTTGTGAAAGGCTTCAACATGATGTCCCCATACCAGAAGATACTTCCCGGAACACGGGAAGAAAGGAAAGCTTACATGGACCGCTGTGCAGAACTGGGGATGAAAGTTCACTACAATCTCCTCTCTGTTTCCGGAGGCGGAGGTGTCGGATCCATCATTGAAGGTCTGAGCCCCGAAAATAAGCTGAAGTATCTCAGTGAAGAGATAATCGCCTTCAGGGATCATCCGGCCCTGCTCGCCTGGTACATAGCCGACGAACCCAACGGATATAAGATAAGCCCTGATTCCCTGATGCTTTTCTACAATATCATTAAAGAACTTGATCCCTGGCATCCCGTTTCAATGGTCTTCATGACACCCTTCATTTCAGCTCGTGATTATACGGAAGTACTTGACATAGTAATGGCCGATCCCTATCCTGTCCCCGATATGCCAGTGTCGATGGTCGGGAATGTTGCAGGACAGCTTTCCAGGGAATTCACGGGCAGTAAACCCGTATGGATAGCTGTCCAGTCTTTCGGAGGTGGAGAAATATGGGGAAGGGAGCCAACTGCCCAGGAGCTGAGAGCCATGACATACCAGTCGATAATAAGGGGAGCCAGGGGAATTCAATACTTTGTTCGGCAGGGCCTTAACCTGTTCCCTAAATCCGTTTCGGCATGGGCCGAATGCGGAAAGATGGCTGTCGAAATAGCAGAACTCACTCCGTGGCTCCTGTCTGACGAGCCGGCCATACCTGTCAGAACAGCTTCTCCGAACATAATGGCTACATCTGCCATGCACGACGGCAGACTTGTAATTATCGCTTCAAATAAAGCCAATGCGCCAGCCCGTTCAGATTTCAGCATCGGACATCCTTTTACAGGAAGAGCAAGGGTTTTATTCGAGAACCGCTCATTACAGGTTAACGGAGGATACTTCAGCGACATACTTTCCCCCTATGGTTCGCAGGTATATATGCTGACTCTGAAACAAAAAAAAGATGATGTTCAACCCTGGGCTCTCAACCTCATCAGGGATCCGGGCTTCGAGGATCTTTCCAGTCCCGGAATTCCGTCTGCAGCCTATGCCCGTAACGGAGGCGACAGAGGAGCAACATATTTCACCGACACGAGAGAATACATTGAAGGATATCACTCTGTTAGACTTGTGACACCCACAGATAACGGAAGTGCAAAACTAAGGCTCTTCCCCTTCAAAGGATACCCGGGCAGATCATATTTTATATCAGTCCGGGCAAAAAGCGATCCTGAACAGGGCTTTCATGCAGAAGATAAAGTCAGCAGGAATTTTTTCGAGATCGCACTTAATGACTACGGATCAAGACAGTTTGAGCTTACAGATGAATGGAAGGAATATGTAACAATTGTTACAATTCCACACGATGCAGAAGATCCTTCACGTACGAATGTAATCCTGCAGATGCCTTCGGCCGGAGTAGCCTGGTTCGACATGCTGCAGGTTGCTGAAAGTGTTGATATAAACAGAAGTATTAACCCGGAATTATTACTAAATGAATTTTAGGAACTTACACAGAGGAAAACAGGAGAAACACTGAGGGCCACAGAGGGAAACACATTACTTACTTTGTGGAACTCTGTGCCTCTCTGTGTCACTCTGTGTAACTATAACTGGAGAATACTTAAATACCTATTTATCATGAGGAACATTTTACTATCATTAATCTCAGTTATTATCGTTTTGACGACAGCCTGCAGCAACAGGAAAGAGAACAAGCATTACAAAAGCAATCCCGAAGCATTGCTTCAGAATGCATACATTCAATTGCCACTGGGTTCGGTGAAGCCTGAAGGATGGCTCAGGTCACAGCTCGAGGCTCAGGCATCAGGGCTGACCGGTCACCTTGACGATTTCTGGCCCGACCTGAAGAACTCGGCATGGAAGGGAGGAACAGGAGATTCATGGGAAAGAGGTCCATACTATCTCGACGGGCTGATCCCGCTGGCCTACCTTCTCGACGATGAGCGCCTGAAAGAAAAGGTCAGATCATGGATAGAGCCCATCCTTGCAAGTAAAAGGGATTCAGGCTGGTACGGACCGCTGAAAAACACCGACCGCTGGCCGCTGGCTGTCGCCAACAAGGTTCTGATGCAGTATTACGAAGCCACAAATGATGAACGTGCACTGGAGGTTCTGATCCATTATTACCAATACCTTCACAAAGCAGTTCCCGACTGGGCCGGAAAGGAATGGCGTGGCGTAAGGGCCATGGAAAATGCTGTTACCGCTTACTGGCTTTTCAGGCAGACAGGTGAAGAATGGATACTCGAGACCATAGCTTCCATCCAGGAAAACAGCCCCGACTGGACGGCTTATTATGAAAGGTTCCCATGGGATTCGGCGGCTGTAGCTGATAACAAGATTCCTCTCAACTGGAAAGAGGACGGACTGACGGCACATGTGGTAAATAATGCGATGGCAATCAAATACCCGGGTTTATGGTACCAACAGTCGGGTGATGAAAGATTCAGGAATGCCGTCTTTGCCGGAATTGAGAAATATGATCGCCATCATGGACAGGCAGGAGGAAGGTTCTCAGGAGATGAGCATCTCTCTGGTAAGAGTCCTGACAGGGGGACAGAACTATGTGCTGTGGTGGAGTACATGTATTCACTCGAAGAACTTTTTGCAATTTTCGGGGATAATTCGCTTGCTGACAGACTTGAACTGCTTGCCTTCAATGCTCTTCCGGGGACCACCACTCCCGATATGTGGGCACACCAGTACGATCAGCAGTCAAACCAGGTTCTGGTGACTTCGGCAAAGAGAGCCTGGAGTACGAACGGAGATAACTCGAACATATATGGTCTTATGCCCAATTTCGCCTGCTGTCTGGCCAACATGCACCAGGGATGGCCCAAATTTGCAGCCAACCTGTGGATGGCCAGCAACGACGACGGCCTCGCTGCCGTTGCCTATGGTCCGTGTAAGGTAACGGCAATGGCAGGGAAAGGAGTGAAAGTGACTATCACCGAAGAAACGGATTATCCCTTCAGGGGCTTCGTAAAGCTTAAGATCAGCACACCTGAGAAAGTTAAATTCCCGTTATACCTCAGAGTTCCGGGGTGGGCAGATTCCGTTTCGTTCAACTACAAAGGGAAAAATATCACCGCTGATGCCGGATCCACAGTCAAACTCGAAGAAAAATGGGAAGACGGCGATGTGATAACATTCAGGCTTCCCATGAGCCTGAGGTTCGAAACCAGGTTCAACAATTCAGTATCAGTACTCCGCGGTCCGCTTCACTATTCACTTCGTATAGACAAAAAATACAGAAGCGTAAAACTTAATTACGACAACTACGGATATATGGGCAGTACAGACTGGGAAATACTTCCTGAAAGTGACTGGAACTACGGCTTGCTTATCGATCCGGTGAACAGGGAAAAGGGTTTTGAGGTAGTGGAAAATGAGATTACAGAATATCCTTTTGCCGACAGGGATGATATGGTATGGTCGGAGGAAACAGGGAAATACAGTTTATGGAACAGGGATGCAGCAGTTATCATAAATGCCAGGGGAATGAAAATACCGCGCTGGGGAATGAAAAACAACTCGGCAGATCTGCCACCTGCAAGTCCGGGCATACCTGAAAGTAACACGGAGTTAATACAACTTGTGCCATACGGAAGTGCAAGGCTCAGGATATCAGAATTCCCGGCAGTTGACGTAACGCGAATTGAAACCATGATCAGGTAACCCGGGAAAGAGAAGGAAAAATACCCGGAAGATATGGGAATCCTACAGCGGCGCGGTCTTCTCCCTGAGCCATATACACTCTTCATCATTCAAATGAGGACTCAGTTTTTCATATACTTCATTATGGTAGGCGTTGATCCATTCTGTTTCCTCACTATCGAGCAATGACATGTCGATAAGGGTTTTATCGATATGGCAGAGTGAGAGGGTATCAAATTTCAAAAAATGACCAGATTCCGTCTCCTCATCGGCATAACATACTATCAGGTTTTCGGTACGGATGCCATACTCCCCGGTCCTGTATATCGCAGGTTCATTTGAGATCAGCATTCCTTCTTCTATGGCCGTTTTATTATCAGCCGGACTTATCGACTGCGGACCTTCGTGTACGTTAAGGCAGTATCCAACTCCGTGGCCTGTGCCATGACCATAATTCAGTCCGGCCTCCCACAGAGGTTTTCGCGCAAGGATGTCGAGCTGGTAACCCCTTGTTCCGGCAGGAAACTTTGCCACTGCAAGAGCGATATGTCCCTTGAGAACGAGAGTAAAATCTCTTTTCTGTTGTAAAGACGGTGTTCCAAGAGCTATAGTCCGGGTTATGTCGGTTGTTCCTCCCATATACTGACCACCAGAATCAACAAGAAGAATACCGGTTTCAGCAACACGCACATTAGTATCATTATCAGGCACATAGTGTGGCAAAGCCGCATGTTCGTTATATGCAACTATTGTCTGAAATGACGGACATAAATAAGCTGACTGTTGCTTCCTGAGCTCATGAAGTTTTTCGGAAAGAGAAAGTTCGGTCATTTCAACAGAGCCTCTCCCCTCTTCTATCATACGGAAAAATCTTGTCAGAGCTACTCCGTCGCTGATCATTGTACGTGAGATATTCTCAATTTCGGTTCTGTTCTTAACAGCTTTTAAACGTGCCGGGATGCTCTGGCCTTCGATCAGTTTCAGATGTGAGGGTATTGAATTGAAAAGTGACAGGGATGTTGATGCCGGAGACATTAGCAGAGAGCCATCCCTGTCAGCTTCAGAAAGTGCATTTCCGGCTTCCGTATAAGGCCGGAGCTCTATACCGAGCGCTGCAAATTCAGCTTTTAAATCTTCTGATAATTTTTCAGCTTCGATAAACAGAAGCAGGTTTTTATCTGAAATGAGTGCATAACAGTAGCTAAGCGGAGAGTATGGAAGATCACCGGCCCTGATATTCAACAGCCACATTATGTCGTCGGGTGAGTTCAAAAAATGATATACGACTCCTGTTTTCTGCATCCCGGAACGCAGCATTGCGATCTTCACCGACCTGTCCCTTCCTGCAAATGAAAGCGGATGATCCCATACTGCAGAGTGTGGCATGGCGGGCCTGTCAACCCACACAGAACTTACCGGGTCGAAATCAGTAACAAAGCTGATGTTCCTGGTATTCAGCATGCCGGCTATCTTACGGTATGTCACAAGTGGGAAAACATTGGCATCAAGTCCGATGACAGTTCCGTTTGAAACATTCGCTGCCAGCCATTCGGGATAGTCGGACTGTCCGGGAGTATCTGGCCGCATAAGAATGAATTCCGATCCTGCGAGTTGTTTTTCTGCCTGAAGGTAATATCTGGAATCGGTCCACAGTCCTGCAAAGTCATGTGTCACAATTACGGTTGCTGCCGACCCTGAGAAACCGGTAAGCCACCGGATTATTTTCCAGTGGTCGGGTATATATTCTCCGATGTGGGGGTCGGACTGAGGAAAGATGGCAACATCGACTGTGTTCTGCTTCATTGCCAGACGAAGCTTGCTCAACTTTTCGTCACAGTCTTTCATAACTGTTGATGATGATGCCATATGGCTGCTCCTGCAACCTGGCTGCTACAGGTTCTTCACCTCATTCACCAGGTTCTGGAGAGTGCTTTTGGCATCTCCGAAGAGCATTCTTGTTTTTTCGTTAAAGAAAAGCATATTTTCTATGGCGGCATATCCTTTTCCCATACCGCGTTTCATCACGATGACATTTTTTGCATCGCGGGCTTTTACTATTGGCATTCCGTATATGGGGCTTGAAGGATCATCTTCAGCTGCCGGGTTGACGACGTCGTTTGCTCCTATCACCACAAGGACATCTGTATTCGGCAGGTCGGGGTTTATCTCATCACTTTCCACAAGCTGTTCATAAGGAACATCGGCTTCTGCAAGCAGCACGTTCATATGTCCGGGCATCCTTCCAGCCACAGGGTGAATGGCATATTTCACCTCCACTCCTTTTTCTTCGAGGAGCTTGTCGAGTTCGTGGCATATATGCTGGGCCTGGGCTACTGCAAGGCCGTATCCGGGGACGATAACGACCTTCCTGGAATAGCTAAGCAGTACCGCTGCGTCGGAAAGTGTTATCTCCCTTACCGTTCCTGTTTCTGACGCTGCTGCCGAACTGCTGCCGCCGAACACTCCTACAATGACGTTCAGAAGCGACCTGTTCATGGCCCTGCACATCAGGATGGTAAGTATCGTCCCTGCTGAGCCCACCAGGATACCGCCCGTGAGCATTGCCTGGTTATTATAGAGGAAACCTCCCATAGCTGCAGCGACGCCGGTGAAGGAGTTAAGCAGAGATATGACCACCGGCATATCGGCTCCTCCGATAGGCATAACGAAAAGAACGCCATAGACAACTGCAACGCCAAACAAGATATATATGAAAGGTGTAAGTCCGGTTGTAGACGTAACGTCACGTGTCATTATGAAAACCACGAAAGCTACGATGAAGGCGAGGATGGACAGGTTAACATATTTCATCCATTTTATTCTCAGGTCACCTATCCAGCCGTCGAGTTTACCGTATGCTATCATACTGCCTGCCCATGAAACCGTTCCGATAACCAGTCCGAGGAGTATCGCCAGCACATGGCCGTTCGACATTCCCTGAGCTGCGATAAGCTCAGGGCTCACATGCGGGAATTCCATCATGGATATCAGGGCCGCGGCAGCGCCTCCCATACCGTTGAAGAAGGAAACGAGCTGTGGCATGGCTGTCATCCTGACTTTCTTTGCGATTATCCATCCTATTATTGTACCGATGACAATGGCAGCAATGATCCAGCCTATATTACCGATGGGCTTTCCGTCTTTTTCATGCCAGATTATGGTAGCGACAATTGCTGCTGTCATACCGATTGCCGCCAGTATGTTTCCCCGGCGGGCAGTAAGGGGATGGCTAAGCATCTTCAGTCCGAAAATGAACAGTACTGATGCTATAATGTATGTTATTTCGAGTATTGATATACCTGCAGAGTATCCTGTTAATTGATCCATACTGTAAGTCTTTAATGTTTAAACCAGGTTATTTCTTCTTCTTGAACATTTCAAGCATCCTGTCGGTGACGACAAAGCCTCCCACGACGTTCAGTGTACCAAGCACCACAGCCAGGAATCCGAGTATCATTGAACCCGTTGAACCGGCATGCCCCATCACAATAATTGCACCTATGATTACTACTCCATGGATGGCATTTGCCCCCGACATGAGGGGGGTATGAAGTATGGCCGGCACGTTGCTGATAACTTCTATCCCGAGAAATATTGACAGGATGACAAGAAATATTGCCTCCCTGTGCTCAAAAATGAATCTTAGTATGTTTTCCATAGTATAATCTATTTGATATTAAGCATTTGTTTCACGCGCTGACTTATGTATTCTCCGCCGTGAACTGCGGTTGTCCCGTTAAGTATATCATCCTGAAGGTTGATGTCGAGATTTCCGTCAGCTGTTATCATAATCTTCAGCAGGTTTATAATGTTGCTTCCGAACATTTTGCTGGCATCGGTAGGCAGGTCGGAAGGATAATCCGATTTGCCGATTATTGTGACTTTGTTTACTGTCACAACTTCTCCGTTTCTTGTCAGCTCGCAGTTACCTCCTGTTGAAGCTGCAAGATCGACAATTACAGAACCGGCTTTCATACTCAATACAGTCTCTCCGGAAATGAGAAGAGGAGCTTTTCTCCCTGGTATCTGGGCTGTAGCAATTACAACATCGGCAGCCAGGGCTCTTTGCTGGATCAGCTCCTGCTGTTTCCTTTTGAATTCTTCGGTCTGTTCAACCGCATAACCTCCCGCCGAGGCGTCTTCGATAGCTCCTTCAACTTCGATAAATTTACCACCCAGACTTTTAACCTCCTCTTTTACAGCAGACCTTACGTCGAACACTTCAACCACAGCTCCCAGCTTGCGGGCTATGGCTATAGCCTGAAGACCTGCCACACCGGCGCCGAGGATCAGCACCCGCGCGGGTTTGATCGTCCCCGCTGCCGACATGAACATAGGGAAAAAACGGGGAAGCACTGATGCTGCATGCAGGACGGCCTTATATCCGGCCACCGTCGCCATTGAAGAAAGAATGTCCATCGACTGAGCCCTGGTTGTACGAGGAATAAGATCGAGAGCCAGAACTGTAAGGCCCTGCTGACGTGCTTTTTCCAGCCAGCCGCTGTTTTCCACCGGGTTGAGAACCGAACAGAGAACCTGACCTGTCTTACAAAGACTCAGCTCTTCTTCAGGCATGGGGTTTACTGAAAGGATAAGTCCGGCTTTTGCAATAAGATCTTTCCTGCCAACCGGTTCAGCACCTGCAGCTCTATAGTCATCATCTGTGGTGAAGGCTTTTATCCCTGCATCATTTTCGACGAGGATCTCCACTCCCAGTTTTTTTAGTCCGGCAGCTTCAGAGGGTAACATAGCCACTCTTTTTTCATCTCCGGATTCTCTGAGTATCCCTGTAATCATATAATCTGAATTAATTTTAACGGCCCAATATAACAAACAAATAAAAGCTATTTATAAAAAAGCAAAGGAAACTTTCCATCAACTTTTAAAGAATTAAATATTACTTATCAGGAGAGAACACCACAGTGTTTGAACCTGCTGTCAGGGGGTTGATAAAAATGAGCCTGATCTTTGTCACCCCGTCGGGCCAGTATCGCCTCAGCGATCTGTCGGTGACTTCGATAAATTCGATCTCAGGTTTTACAAGCTTCCGGTTATAAGACATGTTCATTACAAAATCGTCACCTTCCAGTTTGAGAAGGCCCGGACTGACTTCGCTGACCTTGCAGCCTGTTATCAGGTTTGATGAGGTAATGTCTGCTGTGTTTTCAGACAGCTCATATTTGTCGGTTATGATGAAGTTCTTTCCCCTGTTCAGTGTGTAGGTCCTGACCCAGCTCTTCACCTTAGCATTTTCAGGGTAAGCGCCTGCAATATCGGCCGAGAAAACAGCTGATCTGCTTCCTGCGCGAAACGATACATTTTTTGCCCTGTAACCGGCTCCCTGCATCTGGTCGACGCCATTTATAACGGGAAGGTTGTGATAACCCGACTGCATTGTCCATATTTCATAACGGCGTGAGCTGAATGTCTTCGCAACATATTCCTCACGACCCAGGTCGATGAGACAGGGTTTTCCGTCGTAATACATCAGGCATGAGCCGACGTCGTTATGGTTATGACTTTCGTTGTTGAAACCACCTTTGGCTCCGAAGAAAAACCCAGTATAACTGCCTTCACGGTCCCGTGCTCCGGCCACCTCAGTATCGGGGAACCAGAAGTCGGCTACCAGGGCTTCTTCAGCCTCAGCAGTTCTTATTTCATTTATAAGACCCAGGTTTTTGATCTGGTCGCCGATTCGTCCTCCCATGGCTTTCTCACCCCAGTTGTTGATACCTGCGAGATAAGCTCCGAACTTCATCATGGTTTCATCACCTATTGCCTTTCCGTACCTGTACACGGCAGAGGGGTTGCCTCCTGTGCGGGCATCAGCATCGGCGAAATTTATAAAGTAAGGGGCACGGATATTGACTTTATGGAAATAGGTGCCGATGTTTTTCACCAGGGGATCATCGAAGACATCGAATTTCCCGTTTGTGGCAGTTTTGAGAAGTTCGAGACTTTCGTACAACAAAGCTCCTGCAGCGCCCCAGTAAGATGGTCCCTCATCGCATCCCCCGTCGTCGGAATAGCCGTTAAGGAACTTGTCGAGTGAGTTGATGATCTTCTCCACCTGTGCTGCCTTCTTAGCCGGGTCATCTTCCATAAGGAGATAGCTGGTAAGCATGTTGTAGTTTACCCATGGATTCCAGTTATTTGGCCTGCCACCCCTGAAGCCCATATAGCCGAAGTCATCCCTCTCGAAGTAGGGTTTCAGAGCCTTGTTTGTTATCTCCTGTTTCAGTCGCGTGGAGATGAGCGGGTGAACTTTATCAAATTCTTCCCTGAAAAGATAATAGGTCCAGGAAAGATTGCTGGTAATTTCCCCTACACCGAGGTCAACAGTAGGTTCGTTTATATCAGGCAAGCCTCCGGGCGCTTTCTGGAAATAGAGATGAGCCGACCAGCCCCACCACGTCTGTTCGCTGAAGTACCATACCGCATTTATTATCTGGTCGGTAAAGCGACCCTTACCCTCGACCATCTCCCCCATAACCAGCGAAATGAGAGCGTTGCTGCAGGCAGAATAGGCACTCTGACGACGGTCGCCAGATCTCACGAACTCCAGATAGTCGGTTGCCCTTACAACAGGCCAGTTGTAATCGAGATATTGTTCCGCCGTGCCGATATATTCCTGCTTTATATTGGCGGGGAGTGCCTCCCAGAACTGCCGGTCATGGTAACCCGGAAATCTGTTCCAGGAGAGGTCCTTCACGAGGGCTTCCCTGAGGTTAATTTCCCTGGCTTCTCCGGCAAGGATATTCCTTTCTTTTCCGTCAGGCAGGGCTGCTGACTTCAGTTCAGACGTTACGCATATCAATAGAAGACACACGGTAACTTTAATGATGTTTATTATTTTCATATCGGCAGGGATGAAAAAGTTATGAACCAGAATCATATATACGTCAGGCTGAGAGGTTGAACAATATTACTTTCCGAAAAAATTCTCAAGCCAGAACTGGTTTGCCTCGTTCCGGGAATGAAGGGCCTTTGCCCCTCCCCAGCCATGACGGCCGTTTGGATAAAGCATGAAGCTGAAACGTTTACCGGCATCCTGGAGCCTGGATATTAAGTAGATAGTATTCTGCATGTGGACATTATCGTCCATATCGCCGTGAGTCATATACAACTTTCCCTTAAGGCCGGAGGCAAAGGTAAGTGCCGAGCCGTCCTTGTAACCTTCAGGATTAGCGGCCGGAGTATCCATATATCTTTCGGTATAAACGTTATCATACAATCTCCAGTCTGTTACCGACGATCCTGCAAAACCATGGGTCCAGTATTCAGCCCCCTTTGTAAGGGCCATGCAGGTCATGTAGCCGCCATAGGAAGATCCTGTTATGCCTATTTTCTGAGCGTCGACGAAAGGCTTTTCCCTGAGCCATTTTACAGCGTCGGCATAGTCGAGCAACTCCCATTTTCCCAGTGAGCGATGGAGGTAGTCGAGGCCTTTTTTGCCGAAATGACCTGAGCCCCTGTGGTCGACCGAGAAGGTTATTATATCGTTCTGGGCATAGAATGAAGGATTTGTACCCTGCCATCTGTTTGACACGTTCTTTGAATCGGGGCCTCCGTATATGGTAAAGACCACCGGGTATTTCAGTGAAGGGTTAAAATTCAGAGGATAAGTTATTACAGCCGGCATTCTGAAGAGACAGTCGGATGTCGTGATATAAATCAGTTCGGCCTTTGGATTCTTTCCGGCATCGTATCCGGGATGTTCGAACCTGTGTATCTCCTTAAGCATTTTTCCGTTCCGGTTATATGATACTATAGCTCCCGGATCGTCGATGCTGTTCCATGTGTCGATATAATATCTGCCGCCGGGGGAGACGTTTACGCTGTGTGACCCATTACCCGATGTAAGCTGCAGCAGTCCCCCGGCATCGAAACCGACCCTGAAAGCATGGTTGTCGGTCGATTCCGGTCCGGTGGCAGAGAACCATATTGTCTTAAGGTCTTCGTCGACACGGTTTATTGATGTAACCCTGAAGTCAAGATCTGTAAGTTGTTTTTCGCCCTTACCATCCCATGAAATGAAATACAGATTTTCCCATCCGTTTTTATAACTTCTGAGGATGAAGCCTGAACCGTCCTGAAGAACGTGGATGTCTTCATGGAACTCAATCCATGTCCTGTAACTTTCCTCGCAGATCTGTTGAAAATCGCCTGTAAGCGGATCGGCAAGGATGATTTTCAGGTTGTTCTGATCGCGGTTAAGGACCTGTATGGCAAGCTTTTTACTGTCGGGAGTCCAGAAGGGCCAGGCTATATACTGATCGACGGAATAATCAGTTTTAACCCATGTAGTCTTTCCTGTTGCGATCTCGGCAATTCCCATTTTGACTTTCGGGTTTGGATCTCCCGGCTTAGGATAATGGACAACCTCAAGTTTACCATGGATGCCGTCGGGTTCATCGAGCCTGTTGAGAGTGAATACGGGCACATCGCTTTCGTCGAAGCGAAGGTATGCTATTCTGTTGCCGTCGGGAGCCCACCAGAATGCTGCATAGCGGCTTGGACGTCCGAGTATTTCTTCGTAATATACCCAGGCGGCATAACCGTTATAAACATCATCGGAGGCATCTGAAGTAAGTCTTATTTCCCTGTTTTCAGCTATATCGAACACATAAAGATCCCTGTTTCTTGTATATGCGAGTCTGCGGCTGTCGGGAGAGAAACGGGCATTGACTTCTTCGTCATCACCGGAAGTAAGTCTGCGGAGCCGGGTCTGTCCGGCTGAAAAGAGCCACAGGTCGTTATCCTTGACTATCACGACGGATTTAAAATCCGGACTGTAAATTTTACCCGGCGCTGATGCGCTTTCCTTCGGAAGGGCTTCATCGATGATTTCACGGGGTGATTTTGACGGAGTGAAAACGACACTTTTCCCTGTTCGTATATTCACTTTCATAACGACGGGGTTCTGATCCTTATCCGTCGTTCTCATAAGATAATGATTATCGTCTTCCCAGCCGATAACTGCAACCTGGCCTCCCCTGGCAGGCCTCTGAGCAGACAAGGTTGTGGCAGTAATTAATATTGTAGTGATGAGAATCAAAAACTTAGAACTTCCGGTGCTTTTCATACAGGTATAAATTATAGGTTAGTAATAATTCAGGTACGAGTTTAACAAAAATACTGATTTTAAATTAATAGCCTTTCCAACGGATATTGAAAGAATGATTTTGTAAATTGGAGAAATTAAAATCATATTTATGTTCTTTTCTTAACAAACCAATAAAACACCAACACAAAACAATATTATTTAGAACAAGTATAAAATACTGTTATTTTAATAACATTGTTATTTTATTAACAAATAATATATTATTTTTGCAGCAAAAGAACACATTCCCGACTACATCGCAGGTATAAAACACTATAATCCAGTTGATTATGAAAAAGATAACATCGCCGGCTGAACTTGCCAGGATCAGAACCGAGGTCCGGGAAAGGGTCTTCAGCAGGGAAAGAATACGCATAAAGGTTCATATGGGAACAAGCGGTCTGGCATCAGGAGCAAAGGTTATTTACGAGTTTCTCAGGCAGGAACTGGACAAAAGGAATATTGATGCTGACGTAAGTGGCACAGGCGACATGGGCTACTGTTTTGCAGAGCCCACGATCGAGGTCAAAAGACCGGGTGAAGCTCCTGTTGTTTTCGGAAACGTCGACAAGTTGAAGGCCGACGAGATAATTGAAAAATATATCAAGAACGGTGAATATGTTGATGGCATTCTGCCTTCCAACTACAATACAATTCAGTAAATAAAAACAGGGAGGAAAGAATATGCCGAAAGAAAAAATGCAGATCTGGGTATGCGGCGGAACAAGCTG
>JAFGXX010000058.1 GCA_016936435.1 Bacteroidales bacterium | reverse complement strand
TAAACCTTAAACCTCAAACCCTTCTACCTCAGATAAGTCTCAAGCCACTCAAAAAATTCCCTTTGCCAGATTATTGCATTATGTGGTTTAACGACGAAGTGTGTTTCATCTTCGAAGAAAAGCAGCCTGCTCGGCACGTTATTCAGCTGAGCGGCCTGAAAAGCCTCAAGGCTTTGGGTGTAAGGGATACGAAAGTCGTTTGCTCCCGTGATTATCATTATCGGGGTGTCCCAGTTGGCTGCCATCAGGTGAGGAGAATACTGGTAACTCTTTGGCAGATCCCAGTAAGGTCCTTCATAATCCTTGTCGACAAACCAGAGTTCTTCCGTACTCCCGTACATGCTTATAAAGTTGAAGATGCCGCAATGGGAAATCAGGGCTTTAAATCTTCCGCCATGAACTCCGGCAAGATAAAATACGGAAAAACCTCCGTAGCTGGCTCCCACGGCACCCATCCTTTCACTGTCTACGAAGGGCTCGAGGGCCATGGCGTCGGTGGCATCAAGATAATCCTGAATGTTCTTCCCTCCGTAATCGCCTGATATCTGTTCTTTCCATTCCTGGCCGAAACCTGCCACTCCGCGCCTGTTGGGTGCATATACGATGTATCCGTTTGCAGCCATCATCTGCATGTTCCAGCGGTACGACCAGAATGGTCCGAGAGTGCTCTGGGGTCCTCCGTTGCAGAACAGTAAAGCGGGATATTTTTTTGCAGGATCAAAGTCGGGCGGAAATATTACCCACATCTGGAGGTCTTTCCCGTCGCTGGTCCTGATGATTTTCTCACTGAAATTGCCCATCCTGATAAAATCGTAGATGTCTTTGTTGATCGAGGTGATCTGTTTCAGCTCTCCCGAACTCATGTCGACCGATACCAGCTCGGGAGCCAGAGAAAATGACATCATCGATGCGGCAATCCTGCCTGATTCAAGTTGCAATGAACCAATTTCATGATTTCCGGATGTCACTTTTGTCACCCCTTTGCCGTTGATATTTGTCCTGAAAACCTGGGATGTACCCATGTAGGCACAGATAAAGTAAATATTTTCATTATCGGCCCATTTGATATTCTGGACATCAAATTCCCATCCCCTCGTTATCCATGTCCGGGTTTTACCGGCAATGTCGTAGATGAACAGCCTGTCAAGATCCGCTTCATATCCGTCTCTCTGCATGCTCTGGAATGCTATTTTTGAACCGTCGGGTGAGAAAACCGGGTATTTGTCATATCCCCTGTTGCCTTCCGATATGTTCACTTCTTTTCCTGTTGCTATTTCATAGAGCATTATGTCGGAGTTGGTGCTCCTGGCATCCTCTTTCCCGTTCAGTCGTTTGGTGGTATAGGCGATATATCTGCTGTCGGGGCTCCAGGCTATCTCTGCATCATCGAAATATGGTGAAAGGGGAGACTCAAACTTCTGGCCTTCCATGATGTCTTTTTCGTCCGACACCCTGCTCCCGTTAAAATCGGCGACGAAGATGTGGCTGTATGAATAATCGCTCCAACTGTTCCAGTGCCTGTACATGAGGTCGTTGATGATCCTTACACTGGCATTCGGGAGTCCGTGTTTTTCGTTAGCCGTCTGATCAAGCTTCACTCTCCTGGTGAAGAAAACCTTTTTACCATCGGGAGATATTCTGTAAGCATCGAAGCCGCTGAGACCTTCCACGGTTTTAATATCTGCACCGGCGGGGTCCATCACCGCGAGCTTTCCTTCTTCATCAACGAAGGCTATCTTATTACCATTGTCGATCCATTGCGGAGAACTTCCTCCGGCCTGTGTTAGCTGAGTGCTCTCGCCTCCGTCAACGGGGATGCTGAAAATGTTTGTCCTGGCAGCTTCGGTTGGAATATCCCTGTCGGTCACGGTATAAAGGACCGTCGATCCGTCGGGGGATAGGGCTATGCTCCCGAGCCGTCTGAATTTCCAGAGAATTTCGGGTGTCATCAGTCCACCGGATTTTTCCTCTTCGGTAAGCTGGATGCTGAACTGAGGAAGTTCCACGCTGCTTTTTTCATCCTTGCGGCTGCAGGTGACTGTAAATAAAAGCATTGCAGGAATTAGCAGTAGCAGATACTTTTTCATGCAAAAAGAATTTTAAATAGTTAATTAATTGTTTTTCAGGGCTTCCTGTACCTTCTGTTTCAGCTCGTCGTAGAGTTCAGGGTTGTCCTTGAGGATCTGCTTGACGGAATCTCTGCCCTGTCCGATCCGTGTTTCTCCATAGCTGAACCATGAGCCGCTTTTCTTGATTATGTTGAAATCTGTTCCCATGTCAATGATCTCACCAACCTGTGAAATACCTTCCCCATACATGATGTCGAAATCGGCTTTTCGGAAAGGCGGTGCCAGTTTGTTCTTAACTATTTTCACTCTTGTTCGGCTGCCGACTATATCCTCACCATCTTTTAACTGATTTGTTTTCCTGATGTCGAGTCTTACCGATGCGTAAAATTTAAGGGCGTTACCACCTGTTGTTGTCTCGGGGTTGCCGAACATGACTCCGATTTTCTCACGCAGCTGGTTGATGAAGATGCACGAAGTGTTTGTTTTGCTGATGTTGGCAGTCAGTTTCCTGAGTGCCTGCGACATGAGGCGGGCCTGAAGACCCATTCTGGAATCTCCCATTTCGCCTTCTATTTCAGCTTTGGGAGTCAGCGCGGCCACTGAATCTATGACAATAACGTCGAGAGCGCCTGACCTGATAAGATTATCGGTTATCTCAAGTGCCTGTTCACCGTTGTCGGGCTGAGATATCAGAAGGTTTTCGACGTCGACGCCCAGTTTCTCGGCATAGTTTCTGTCGAAAGTGTGTTCGGCATCAATTATTGCTGCAATTCCTCCGTTTTTCTGTGCTTCGGCGATGGCATGAATGGCCAGGGTCGTTTTTCCCGACGCTTCAGGTCCGTAGATCTCGATCACCCTTCCGCGGGGGAGTCCGCCGATCCCGAGAGCCGCATCTAGGCCTATGGAGCCTGTGGAGATGACCTGAATATTCTCTATGGCATGATCGCCAAGTTTCATTATTGTTCCCTTACCGAAGTCCTTTTCAATTTTTCCAAGAGTAACTTCCAGGGCTTTAAGCTTTTCCTTGTTTATTTCTGCTCTTTCCTTGCTCATATTACTGGTTTATTTAAGTATTTTGAATATCTGTCCTGCATGGGCTGAGGTTTCAACCTTTGAGATGATTTTATGGATAATGCCATTTTCATCTATGATAAATGTTGTTCTCACTGTACCCATGAATTTTTTGCCGTAAAGGCTCTTTTCTTTCCATACGCCGTAATCGCTAAGAATCTTTTTTGAAGTGTCGGCAATAAGTGGGAAGGGCAGGGAATATTTTTCCGAGAAACTCCTGTGAGATTTTTCACTGTCGGCGCTGACGCCGACAACTGAAAAGCCTTCCTTTAAAAATTCTTCATAATTGTCGCGCAGATTGCAGGCTTCGGCTGTGCAGCCAGGGGTGTTGTCTTTCGGATAGAAATATAAAATAAGCTTTTTCCCGGCGAAATCCTTCAGACTGACCTTATTTCCGTTCTGGTCGATGCTCTCGAACATCGGAGCTTTCATACCTTCAGTAAGTTGTGCCATGTTTGTGCCGATTTTGTTATTACGGGTAAATTTACGAAGTTTGAACTGTATTCTGACTAAAAAGTAATTTTAAATTATTAACAATACCAGGCTCAGCCCTTAAGTGGTATGATTGTTGCAAACAGCATATAAACAATGATTTATAGTTATGGTTTTCTCCGTTATTAATAGTCCTTTTTTGAGATCGGCTCTTTATCGTTCCTTTAGCGCATGTCTCATTCAGGCACTTTTAATATTCTCTCTTACAGCGCAGCAGAAGCCAGTGCGTCAGTCGGCCCTCGATGCATTCTCGAAAGGTGATTATGAAACGGCTTATGCCGATTTCAGCAAATTGCTGATCACTTATCCCAAAGATCCCCTGTATAAATATTATTCGGGTGTATGCCTCGTAAACCTTGAGCGCGATGCAGCGAAGGCTGTGGAGCTGTTGCATGAAGCACAACAGGGAAGCGTGGTTGTCAGGACCGTCCCTGCCGATGTACTTTTCTGGCTTGGACGGGCGCAGCAGATGTCAGGGCTCTTCAGTGAGGCAACAGGGTCGTTCAATTCATATACTGAGCTATACGGAAAAAGGGCTGCAAGAGAACTTGACATCCCTTTATACATTCAGCAATGCAGTGAGGGCAGGGGCCGGCTGGATGATGATCCTGTGAAAGCGGTACCGGCTCCCGGCAGGACAGACGAATCCATAGTCCCGGAGGCATCTGATGAAGACAGCATAGCTGCAGGAATAGACCTTCTCCTTGAGGAAGCCATGGGATATCAGCAAAAAGCCGATTCGCTCTACTCAATCGCTGAAGAGCTTAAAGGCAGGCTCAATGATGCTGACAGCAACACAAGATCCGGGCTTAATGAAAGGATAACACAGGCAGAGGCCCTGGCAGCCACATATCAGAAGTCAGCCGACAGGATATACGCTGAGGCACAGTCTGCAATGAATTCGACCTCATTCACTTCTCTTAAGCGACCGGCACGAGATGAAGATACTGAAACCGTGGACCTGCTTGTACAGGAAAAAGCCGCCCGCCCGGATACAGTTATTGCAGAGAGAAAAGTACAGGATGCCAGGGCGATTGAGAAGATGCAGCCTGAGGAAAGGGTGCTGAGAGATAGCGTGCAGGTCATTTCCCCGGAACCTGTAACTCAGGTTGAAGAACCAAAAAAGGAAGCCGTAGTCACAGTTCAGCAACAGAAGCCGGTGTTATCGGTTTTTGAGGTTGGGGCTGCTGGCAGCAAAGTAAAAATCCCGGTGAATGAAGAAGCTCCCGACGGACTGATATACAGGATACAGGTGGCAGTCTTTCGTAATCCTGTAGACCTTTCATATTTCAAGGGGCTCTCTCCGGTGTATGGATTCAGGCAGGCAAACAGCGACAACACGGTGTATTACGCAGGTCTGTTCCGGAGGATAGCTGATGCCAGGCAACCTCTTGCTTCTGTCAGAAATAAAGGATTCAGGGATGCTTTTATCGTTGCCATGTCTGATGGGAAGAGGATATCTCTTGAAAGGGCCGCTGTTCTTGAAAAGGAGTGGGGCACAAAATCACTCGTAAAAATAGTTCCTGTGGATATGACTTCTCCAGCCGACACTCTCCCGCCTGAACTTTGTTTCAGGGTTGAAGTGATGCGTTCGCCCAAACCCGTAAAGGATGAGGTACTTGAGTCGATGCAAAGGGTCTCTGGTACACGCGGCTTCGATACGGAGGAAACTGAAGATGGGTATATATATCTGATAGGCAGGTTTATAACATATGAAAGTGCATTGAGTTATTCCGACCTGCTGGTGCGTAACGGTTACCGTGATGCAAAGGTAGTGGCCCGCCTGGGGAAAAAGGAGGTGCCTGTGGATGCAGCCCGCGAGCTGTTTGAAAAAGTACGATGAGATTAGCCCCAGGTCAGGATCATTCTGTATAGAAAATTATCATCTTCTCTATTGCCTGGCGGCAGGCTTCACAGAATCCTTTTGCCGAATTGCTTTTCATCCTGCAGTCCATCCCGGAACGGTATATTCCTTTTGCCGAATATCCTGCACCTTCAAATAGTCCTGTTACAGCGCTGTATTTACTTTCGGCAGGAGTGGGGAGAGGCGTTCCTTCCCCGATATTCTTCTTCCATTTGGAATCGAAATCTGCCAGTGTTGTGATATTGGGTTCCCAGGGTTCAACACCCAGGGGGTAAAAATCATTGTAGGCAACATCGGAAGTGTAATATTCGTCGGCAAGACCAGCAAAACCGTGACCGAATTCATGGATGAACACCGTTTGTGAAAGCGGATGGTCAGTGGTGGTACCGCTGTAATAATTATAAACCCCTCCGCCGCCGTACCTGCTGCTGTTGATAAGCACAATGATATTGTCATGTGGTACTGATCCGGCATAATCATTGACTGTTTTAATATCCTGCGTGGTAAGGTATCTGTCGGTATTGAATGTATAGAAGCTGCTGTTAAGAACTGTGTTGACGTACTGTCTTTCTCCCGGGAAGTCGGTTCCCGACTCATCTGAAACAGCTTCGATTGCGTATATGTTGAATTTATCGGGGTATGAGCTGAAAGGAGGCTCCTCCAGAAGTCTCTTTGTCATTTTTTTCACATCTTCCCTGAATTTTTGCATTTCAGCAGCAGTATACCCTTCTGCTATGAAAGCAAGATCGACTTTCCCGGATGGATCGCCTGAATAGAGTACACGTGTGACATTAACATCGAAAGGTTTTTCTTTTCGGATGAAATAATCTGATGGATCAATATCTGTCTCGAAAATCTTTTCAAATAACCCGTTCCTTTTCCTCATGCTCAGAACAAACCTTACCTTATTCCGGGGGAAGGGCATGGTCGCGACTTCATAGAAGCTTCTTTCCATTTTTTGTGCTTCCAGGGTACTTTGCCATTCCTGGTACAGAGTGCAGAAACCACGTGAATAGATCAGTTTATTTTCTGCGGCATCAAACACTTCATATTTCAGGTTGCCATAGCCGAAAGGATCAATAAGTTTTGTCCCTGATCCTCCGAAATATGGTTCTTCTTTCATTGTGACCGGATAAACGGTTGTGCTTTTACTGTTACCTGCCAGCATGAAATCGAAGCGGAGTACCTTAGCTGTGAAGTATTTGTCATAGTCTGTCTGCCCGGAGACTGTTGATGCCAGGAGAATGAATGAAATGATAAGGGAATATTTCATGGACGCTCATTTTATGTTCTGAACGTAAAGCTAAAAAATAAAGGTCTTGGCAGTTCAATATTTTAATTAATTTTGCCGGTGGTTTTTGAACCTCTTACCCTGATCATTTGTTTAAAAGAAAAAAATTATACCATGGCAGACCTTAACACCCGCATCAGTGATTTTTTATGGAAGAACCTGATTGAAAAACCGGTCGTAGCAAAGAAAGATCCCTTCTGGGAGTCGCTTCGGGAAGCTGGTACCGAATTGTGGCTTGATACGGGAGATATGGATGAGGCAGAAGCCAACTGGACTGACGGGATGAGTGCTCTCACAACTAATAACACTCTGCTAAACAATGAGATACAGAAAGGGATATACGACGTGTTCATTTCCGAAGCGAAGAGCATAGTTCGTGAACTGCCTCTTGAAGAAAAGGTTAAAGAAATAGCTTTCATCCTCAACGCCAGACATGGTTTGCGCCTGGCCCGCAAATTTGGTGGTTTCGTGAGTGTCGAATTGCATACCGACACTGCTCATGATATAAATGCGATACTGTATTACGGAAAAAGATTTCATGAGATATGTCCCGACCAGTTCATTGTGAAGGTCCCTTATACTGCAGCCGGCCTTATTGGTGCAAGAAAGCTGAAGGAAGCAGGAGTTAAAATAAATTTCACTCTCGAATTCAGTGCCAGGCAGAATGTGCTTGTAACGAGAGTTGCAATGCCTGATTATCTTAACGTCTTTCTTGGCAGGGTAGGAGCTTTTATGATAGACAATAAACTGGGCGATGGCTCAGGCGCTGGAGAGATGGCAGTCATATCTTCACAAAACTGGGTAACCGGTCTGTCAGCTAAGAATCCCTGGCCTACCAGGCTCATTGCCGCCAGCCTCAGGAATCACAGTCAGCTTGAGCTTCTTGCCGGTACCAATGTCTTTACCATGCCACCTAAGGTAGCCTCTGCAGGCCGCAGTTCTCTAAGTGGCAAATTCACTTCACGTACCCATGAAAATTATCCGGTAAGCATGTACGAATCGGCGAAAGATGCACATATAGAAAAATTCTGGAACGTAGACGACAATGTTCTGAACCTGGCTGAGCGTCTTTCATCAAAACTACCTGAATCGGGTGAGGAACTCATCAGAATTGCCCATGAGGAAGGATGCGAAGACATGTTCCCTTTACTTGGCAGGGAAGAGAAAGGTTTTATAGCTTCTGACGGCAAGATCCCGGTTTATACAAGGTGGGAGAAAAAAATAAAAGAAGGAAAGATTGCACCCGACACACTTCTTACGCTGGCAGGGATAGCATCATTTACTGCTGATCAGAAGATGCTCGACGAAAGGATTGCAGGCATCATATCATGATCATAAGTTCCTTTGCCTTGCGATTTCATAAGTAAGTATTCCTGCTGCCACTGATACGTTCAGTGATCCTATAGAGCCTTTCATTGGAATTTTAATTGTCAGGTCGGCCATGGAAACAAGTTCCCTGCCGACTCCTTTTTCTTCGGAACCCATAACAATGACTAAAGGCCCTTTCAGGTCAGTCTCAGAAACGATATTTTCTGATCCTTCCGTTGCGCACACCACCCTGAGACCTGAGTCTTTAAGAAACCTGACTGTCCTGGTAAGTGATCTCTCTCTGCAAACAGGCAGTAAATGAAGAGCCCCTGCCGAGGTTTTGATAGCATCGGCAGTTATCCGTGCCGAGCCTTTTTCAGGTATAATGACTGCATGTGCTCCCAGGCATTCCGCACTTCTTGCTATTGCTCCAAAATTTCTTACATCCGAAACACCGTCAAGCATTAACAGCAGAGGATCTTCACCCTTCTCATAGATCATGGGTAGCAGATTAGCTAATGACTGGTAATCGATCAGTGAAAGCCAGGCCACCACTCCCTGATGGTTTTTTCTGGTTATCAGTTCAAGTCTTTCAGATGGAACGATCTGGTAAGAGATATTGTTTCTGCTGACTTCAGTCATCAATTCGTGGTAAAGTTCTCCACGGAGCCCCTGTTTTACCAGAAGGCGGTCGATGGTCTTTCCTGCCCTTATTGCTTCAATAACAGGTCTCAACCCAAATATGAAATCGGATTCCTTTTGCATAAATATTACAGACCCTGTGGATTATCAAGCCTGAAAACTATCCCTTTCCTCCACGAGTCAATGGCCTGTTCCCAGAATGTCACCAGAGTCTCGCTTCTGCTTATAAAATAGTCATTGTCGGAAAAAGTAGCTTCTTTTTTCTTAAAGGTGAACCAGAGATAATCTTCCTGAACCTTGTATCTTGTTCCCCATGAAGACTTTATGACAGGTTTTCTGTATCCCCAGTTCTCTCCTTCAGGACCCTTGTACACCTTATCCGGAGGTCCGTAAATAATATATATCATCCCCCTCTCAGTCCGCCATCCCTCCTTGTAAGATGTAAAATAATAGTTTGCATATACCACCCTGGTGTAATAGATCCTGATAAGTTCACGTGCCCTCTCTACATTTCCTCCGCATTTTATCCAGAACTCATCCAGTGCCATTTTAGGTCTTTCTGCACTCAGAAGGTTTCTCATCTCAACTTCGCTGGCAAGGTAGGCAAGAGCTTCTATCATCGTCTCCGGCGCATTCATCTGAGGGAACGAAGGGCCGAAATTAAAGAAGGAATATCCCTCTGCCAGGTTGCTGTCGACACTGCACAGATAAATTCCTCTTTTGGGGAACATTATCGGCAGAGTATCCGAATAGGGAAGGGCTATCGTCGTATCGGGTCCGTAATCGATAGCTTTTTCGGGCAGTATCATTGACGGGGGATCGGGTATTGTTGTATATGGCTTATAATAAGCTATGTACAATGAGTCGGCAAGGCCTCTGAGCCAGCTCAGGTTAACAAATTCATCTACCCTGAGGACAGGATTAAAGAGCTCATTCTTGCCGAAATGACCTCTGGCCCTGTAGTTGTAGCTGTTTGTAAGAGATAAAGTGTTGAAGGGAACGAAGGACTGCATCACCAGAGACCTGAGCCTGTCGAGAATCTTCACTTCTGCAATATATTTTATTCCCGGGCTGACTCTCAGAGATATGTTGTAGACATATTCAATCCTTCCGTCCTCCTTGATTATGTTGAGGTTATGATAAGCCGTGTCGGTAAGTATCATTCCTGTTGCAGTACTGAAGAGTTTTACTGTTACAGCCATTGAAGCTGTAGGTATGCCCTGGGGATTTGCTTCAGAAAAAGATAGTTCGGAGGAAAAAAATTTGATAGCCAGATTCGACTGGTTATCTGATACATTGGTTATATTGTATTTCGGGTTAACGGGGTTTTTGATCGGATTGTAAAGATACGACAGGTCTTTTGAGTCGACCACAGGTGCGGATGTTTTGCACGAAATGATGAATCCCGACAGCATAACAGCCAGGATAACAGGAATGATAAATTTTAACAGTTCAGCTTTTTTCATGTCATTTACCAACGCTACTAGTCTTTTTTAAATGGTCCTATAGCCCATTCCAGCCTCACCCTGCATAATTCCTTCCCGTCACTGGTTCTCATTATGGAATGATTCACAAACCCCGGTTCCTTTTCGTCTTCCGATCTTCTGATCACAATCTCGTCGTTGAAAACAGCTTCTGCAAGATAGTTTATTTCCACTGAACACGGACGGTTATTCATTGCGAAATTCAGATCGTAAATATCGGTCACCCATTTAAGATAGTTAACGTTATTTGTATGCAAATTAATATCCAGATCATTAATTGTTACCCTGTATGGTAATGAAATTACTCCTTCCGCTGAGCTACCGCTTAGTTTCCCCGGGTTCCTTACCAGCCCCTCAGGCAGGTCATTGTCATGGCTGTAATTCCTGAGAAAATCATCGGGTCTCTGTATCCTGCGTGTGCTGTGGTCTACTATCAGCCAGGATGAAGATGCTGATGCAACCTGAGTACCATCTGTTCCGCGGATCTCATATCTCCTCGTGGCAAACGTCTTATCTACTCCTGCAGGCCATGTCGTGACAATAACCTTTTCATTTAAAGCCGGCCAGGCATTTATCGTGGCATACATTCTCGAAAGCACCCAGATACTATTGTTTTTCATGAGATCGTCTCTTCCGTACCCGAGTAATACAGCATGTTCTGCCGCTATATCCTGCATGTAGTTGAACAATGACTGAACGTTTATCCTGCCGTCGGGTCCGGTCTCATATACATGCACCCGGTACTCTTTTTGAAGCTGTTGTAAAGGCATTATTACAGATTGTTATTCTCTAAAAAAACTTCAATATCGTGGTTATATTGTGCCCATTTTTCCATTTCCCTGTTATGATCCTCCTTAAGTTTCTGGTACCTGGAGTAGTAATTGTTGGTTTCGGCAGAAGAATGATCGGCTGAATTCAGTGCCCTGTCTATGTCTGACATTTCATCTTCAATTCGTTCTATCTCATTTTCCGATTCTTCCAGGCGTCTTTTTAGTTTCCTGAGATTTCGTTCATACTCCTTCTTTTCAAGATATTTCTGCTTGTTAAGTGACACATTTTCTTCAACGGATACCTTCCTGTTGTCCCTTCTTTCCAGTTCTTTGAGGTTTTCGATCTTCTTTTTCCTCAGGAAATCATATATTCCACCTATATGCTCTTTTATTTTCTGATTCCTGAATTCATATACCCTTTCAGTTATGCCGTTGAGGAAATCCCTGTCGTGAGACACTATTATGAGAGTTCCGTCATAATTGACCAGTGCCTGCTTGAGTATATCCTTCGATCTCATGTCGAGATGGTTTGTAGGCTCATCGAGGACGAGCAGGTTATAGGGTTCAAGAAGAAGTTTCACCAGGGCCAGCCTTGACCTTTCTCCTCCTGAAAGAACCTTTACCTTCTTGTCGATATCGTCGCCCCTGAAAAGGAATGCACCGAGCATATCCCTTATCTTGGATCTTATTTCTCCTTTAGCAACATGATCTATGGTCTCAAATACCGTCATATTTTCATTCAGAAGTTCATCCTGATTCTGAGCGAAATATCCTGTCCGTACATTGTGCCCTTTTTTGAGGGTGCCGCGGTGTTCAAGCTCTCCGATAAGTATCCTCGAAAAGGTTGTTTTGCCTTCACCGTTGCGACCGACAAATGCCACTTTGTCTCCCCTGTGTATCTTGAAATCGACATTATCAAGCACAGACAGGCTGCCGAAACTTATGGAAAGCCCCGAGGCCTCAGCCACGGTGGTACCTGACCGGGGAGCAGGCGGGAAACGAAGATTTATCTGACTGGTATCCTCCTCATCAACTTCCAGCCTTTCAATTTTATTAAGTTGTTTGATCTTCGACTGTACCTGAACAGCTTTTGTTGCTTTATACCTGAACCTTTCAATGAACCGCTCGGTATCATCGATCATCTTCTGCTGGTTGCGGTAAGCGGCTGTCTGCTGTTCCCGTCTTTCTTTTCTGAGGACCACGAACTCTGACCATGGCACCCTGTAGTCATATATTTTCCCCAGGGATATTTCAATGGTGCGTGTGGTGACGGCATCGAGGAAAGCCCTATCGTGCGATACCAGCACAACGGCTCCGCTGTAATCAGAAAGGAAAGTCTCGAGCCATTGTATCGACTCAATATCAAGATGGTTTGTTGGTTCGTCGAGAAGAAAAAGAGAAGGCTTTTTCAGGAGTATCTTTGCAAGTTCTATTCTCATCCGCCATCCTCCGCTGAGCTCGCGGGTGGGCCTGTCAAAATCCTTCCTGTCAAAACCCAGTCCGGTGAGCGTCTTTTCTGCTTCAGCCAGATAATTAGAGCCTCCGAGGATATGGTATCTTTCCTCAATTAAAGTAAGATGATCACACAGTTTCAGATATTCGGAAGAATTATAATCTGTTCTTTCAGTTATTTCGAGCGAACATTTTTCTATTTCCTTCGCCAGTCCGGTCAGTTCCGAAAATGCGGAAATAACCTCATTTATGATTGTGGTCGAATCATCGACCTTCATCTGCTGGGGCAGGTAACCGATGGTTATTTCATCGGACCTGTCAACCTTCCCTGATGATGGACTTTGCAACCCTGCAATTATTCTCAGGAGGGTTGATTTTCCTGAACCGTTCCTTCCTGCAAGACCTATCCGGTCCCTGTCGTTGATCAGAAAAGAGATACCGGTAAGCAGGTCGAAGCTGCCGAATGAAACGGAAAGATCCTGAATAGAAACCATTTTCCTGAAAATTGAGCAAAGATAAGAAAAGTATGGCAGTGCGGGTTGGAGAGATTAAGCCTTTATGCCTTATCTTTGCCGGTAATTAAGGGTAGGATATTACAAACCTGTCAGAGATGAAAATATTGAAACCTTTTTCTATACCTGCGGCTTTATTTCTTGTAATTGCGCTGCTTGTATATTCCTGTACCAAAGACGATGATTATGAGTACTTTATCGACGCATACCAGGTCGCTTCATACTCTTCCGCCGGGATAGAAACGATGATGGGGCTTGCGATGCAGGCCTATCCTGATCTTCAGGAAATTGATCCTTATATTGAAGATGGCGTCAGGGTATACCGGCTGACATACAGGACAATACTGAAAGGAGATTACATAAAAGCTTCCGGGCTGGTATCGGTTCCTGCCACACCAGGTAATTATCCGGTGATAAGCTTCCAGAACGGCACCAACACCCTGAATTCAAATTGTCCGAGTGAAAACCCCTCAGATTACTTTTATCAGCTGGTCGAGTTTGTTGCCTCCATGGGATTTATAGTTGTCATACCCGATTACATCGGATTCGGCAGCTCAGCTGACGTGCCTCATCCATACCTGCTGAAAGTGCCAACAATTGAATCTGTATGCATGATGCTTCAGGCAGTGGCAGAAGCTCCGGGTAAATTCGGTGACATCTCCGTAAAAAATGAATATTATCTGATAGGTTATTCGGAAGGGGGGCTGGCCACCTACAATACTCACCAGGAGCTTGAATCTGATCATGCCCATTACGGACTGAACCTGAGAGGGAGTGCATGTGGTGCAGGGCCCTACGATCTTGAACAGATGATGGAAGATATGAAAACAGCCGTATCTTACCCCGTCCCCGCGTACCTGGGTTATATCATCAATGCCTGGACTTATTATGATTATATCGAAAATACAGTTCCGGAACTGCTGAAGGAACCTTATGCTACAAGGCTTGCCACCCTCTTCGACGGTAACCATTCAATTTCTGAGATAAATGCACAGCTTACAACATCCATCGCAGATCTCTTAACCGACGAATTCAGAAATAACGGCAGTTCACAGGCTTTTGAATCAGTTACCCTCGCCATGGAATGGAACAGCGCCATGGCCTATAATTCTGAGATTCCCCTGCTGCTTGTTCATGGCGACGCCGACACCCAGGTAGATGTCTCCAATACTGAGAGTCTTTATGATCTTATGCTCCTTCAGGGAACATCATCAGCGTTATGCACAAAAACAATACTGCCGGGCCTTGACCATGGTGAGGCTGTGGTACCCTTCATGATTGAAGGCCTGAAGTTCATACTGAATCTCAGGGATAACTGACAGATCTTTTAAACTCTTCATTCGAAAAAGTGGGAAGAAAGAAGCAATTACCTTTACTTGAAAAGGTCAGAATAACCGATATCGGCGCTGAAGGTAATGCCCTGGCACGGGTCGATAACCAGGTGGTCTTTGTCCCGATGCTGGTGCCGGGTGACGTCGTCGACATAAAAATCAGAAGGAAGAAGAAAAAATACCTGGAAGGTTCCGTCGTTAGGTTCCATGAATATTCATCTGACAGGATCGAACCACGTTGCAGACATTTTGGAGTTTGTGGCGGATGCAAATGGCAGCACCTTCCTTATGAACTTCAGCTTAAATTCAAGGAGAAACAGGTTTCTGATAGTCTGGTCAGGATCGGGAAGGTCGCTCTTCCGGCAATGGAACCTATCCTTCCGTCGCCTGAAATATTCAGCTACAGGAATAAAATCGAGTATACCTTCTCGGACAGAAGATGGCTTACAAAGGAGGAGATAGGCTCCGATACCGATTTTGAAAAGGAAGATGCTCTCGGATTCCACATACCGGGTCTGTTCGACAAGGTACTCGACATTCATGAATGCCACCTTCAGCCTGAACCTTCGAATGCCATACGTGAAGCTGTAAGAAGGTATGCCCACAGGAAATGTCTTCCCTTTTTTAACCTCCGACAGCAGAGCGGATTCCTTCGTAACATGATCATCCGTAACAACGGAAAAGGAGAAGTGATGGTAATCGTGGTCTTCTTTCTCGATGAAATTGAGAGGATTGAAGGACTTCTGGACTTTCTTTCTGATGAATTTCCGCAGATAAGATCACTGTATTATATCATTAACACAAAGAAAAACGATTCACTTTCCGATCAGACGCCGGTCTTATTCAGGGGGAATGACCACATCATAGAAGAAATTGACGGACTTAAGTTCAGGATCGGGCCGAAATCTTTTTTTCAGACCAACACCATACAGGCTGTCAACCTATACAGGATCGCCGCGGAATATGCTTCTCTTTCAGGCAGTGAAATACTGTATGATCTGTACACGGGAACAGGTACTATCGCGAATTACATGGCAGCCCGCTGCTCAAAGGTAATCGGTATTGAATACATTGATGAGGCTGTATCAGATGCAAGGATTAATTCTGAATTGAACAATATTAAGAACACAACTTTCTTTGCAGGCGATATGAAAGCTGTACTTAATGAGGAGTTCTTTGACAGGAACGGTCGCCCCGATGTGATAATAACCGACCCTCCCAGGGCTGGAATGCATGAGTCAGTGGTGAAAGCCCTGATGTCGGCTCTCCCCTCACGGATTGTGTACATAAGCTGCAATCCCTCAACCCAGTCCCGCGATATCCTTCTCCTTTCAGAAAAATACGATGTCGTAAAGGTCAGCCCTGTTGACATGTTCCCTCATACTCATCATGTTGAAAATGTTGTGCTTCTTCAGGTCAGATAAAATGGAGGGTATTGTCATTGAAAAGCAGAATTATAAAATGTTGTATCTTTAAATCCTGATCGTGCAGTCTGAATATGGAGTTTGACGAATTCAACAATAACGACCTTGTCTCGATGGTCCAGAATCAGGTGCTGGATGATCATTTTGCCAGCCTTCGCTATGCAGGGATAATTCAGAAAGCCCTCATGCCTGATCCGGGTATCCTCCGCGGCCTCCTGTCGGATTTTTTCGTTCTCTTCCTTCCAAGAGATATTGTCAGCGGCGATTTCTATTATGTCTTCCGGAACAGGCATCATCTCTGCGTTGCTGCAGGCGACTGTACGGGTCACGGGGTGCCGGGCGCTCTTCTCAGCATTCTGGGAATAAGCTTCCTGAATGAAATATTCCAGGCACGTGCCGATATGAAGGCAAACAGAGTTCTTAACCTGATGAGGGAAAAAGTGATGAAAGCCCTTCATCAGACAGGTGAGAGATCGGAAACGAAAGACAGTATAGATATAGGTATTTGCCTGGTCGATACAAAAACCGGTATCATGCAGTTCGCCGGAGCAAACAGACCTCTCATAATGGTCAGAAATGGAGAACTTACCGAATATAAACCCGATAAAATGACCATAGGCCTTGCTCCGTTGGCAGAGCATCCTTTTACAAACCAGGTAATTGAAACGTCTCCGGGAGATTCATTTTATCTTTTTTCGGATGGTTATGCCGACCAGTTCGGTGAACTTACCGACAAAAAATTCAAGTATAAGCATCTCAGGAGAGTTATAGTGTCAATAGCCGGTCTTCCGATGGAACTTCAGAAAGATGCCCTCGAATCAACTTTCATGGAATGGAAGGGGAAGGTGCAACAGGTTGACGATGTACTCGTATTTGGATTTCAACTTTAATTTTTTATATAAAAATGAAGCTTGCAGCTTTCAGAATAAGGAACTTCCGGTCGATAGTTGATACAGGCTGGCAAACGCTTTCTCCCGACAATATCACCTGCCTTATAGGGCAGAACGAATCAGGTAAAACCAGTATTCTGGAAGGGTTGAAGGTCTTTTATACCGGCAATATCACTGAAGATGTTCTCAGGAGTGACCTTTCCCTTCCCCAGGTCAGCTGCAGATTCATCATCCCTGAAGGATGGCTGCTCAGCGTTACTGAGAATCCGGGCACTGAACTTAAAGAGCTTCTTTCAGGACTGAATAAAATTGAGCTTTCAAGGGAATGGCTGCCCGACCTCACTTCACTGATAGTTGTAAGCGGAGAAATAAGTAATTATCTCAATTCACTTGAGGATGCATGGAGACTATACCTCGAGGATGTAACCGCAAAGCTGAAAGAAGAACTGGATAAAATTCTGGAGCTCGAAAAGACAGCTGAGACCCTTGCGAGCAGGGAAGCAGAAATTAAGCAGAAACTGCCTCCTGAAACAAAGCCGGTGAAAGGATTCCGGCTCTTTTCCAGAAAGACTTCAGGCCAGTCTGCCCAGCCTGGTATCCAGAATCTGGAAATGAATGACAGCCTTGTCTCCGTGCAGAAGGAAAAGAAAGAAGTAAGTGCAGTCCTTAAAGAAAAAAGCGCTGTCAGAAGAGCAGGTGAATCCTGGATGAAGATTAAAGAACGTTGTGATCTTCTGGAGAGTCATCTTACGGAGATTTCCCTGAAACTCGAAGAACGGCATCAGAAAATGACGCTTCTGATGAAACCCGGAGGAGAGGATGATGACCACGACTGGAAAGACATAATCGACGATTTCAGGAAGACAAGAAAAGACCTCGATCAGCAAAAAGCAGAACTCGACAGGCATGTTGCTCTCTCAGGATATATTATGGAGGGAAAAAGTGAAGCTGAAGCTGAAGTTAAAGTGAGTGAAATTATCCGTTCTTATAAATCTCAGTATAACGCTGAAATGCTGGGGAAGAAATATTTTGAGTATATCCCGCATTTTGAATTGTTCGAGGATTTCGGAAGCCTTCTTCCCAATCGCATCGACATGGAAGATATCGTCTCCGGCAATGAACAGGTTGAAGGTTACAAGGCAGCCCGTAATTTCCTATCCATAGCCCAGCTCGACTACACCTTCTTCCAGCAGCCCTCAAGCCGTATCCTGAAACAGAAAATCGAGAATCTGAATCAGACGCTGACCCGTAACTTCCAGGACTTCTGGCAACAGTCAATAGGTCGCAACAATAAAATTAACATACAGTTTGAGCTTGATCATTACAGCTCTTCCTACGGTGCCAGGGCCGGCAAACCATATCTGGAGTTCTGGATCAAGGATGAGGGAGAGCGGCTGTATCCCAAACAGAGAAGCCGGGGAGTTCGGTGGTTCCTCTCATTTTATATGGAGCTGAAGGCTGCTGCCGGGATCAACAAACCCATGGTACTGCTCGTCGATGAACCGGGAGTAAGTCTTCATGCCAGGGCTCAGGAAGATGTGCTGAAGGTGTTCGAAGATATTAAGGATAAAATTCAGATAATTTATACCACACACTCACCTCATCTTGTCGAGATCAACAGGCTTCACAGGGTCCTCGCTGTTCAGCGTGATGACATCGACAGTGTGAGGAGTACCACCAGGATAATCGATCCTCTCAGTCTGTCGGGAGCTTCACCCGATACCCTCAGCCCGCTGCAGAGCATTCTCGGTAATCCTGTTTCCGGTGAAGGCTTTTCGACAAAAAAACTCAACCTGGTGGTTAATGATACAGGTTCATTTTATATTACCAGTGCAATCATTAACCTTATGGAGATGAAAGACAAGGTTAATATAATTCCTTCAACAAATATTTCTTCAATACCTCTTCTGTGCAACATTCTCATGGGATGGGGACTTGAGTTCTCAGTGCTGTTGTTTGGAAATGAGAATGAAGTCAAAATCGCAGGTGAGCTGCAAAAGTCGGTATTCAATACTCAAAAGCTGGAAAGACAAATGATCCTCAGGTTGCCGGAAAGCATACCCAATGCCGAAGACCTGCTTTCTACCCTCGATTTCAAGAATCATATACTCAGGACCAGGGAAGGGATCACTGTTGCCAATTCTGAGTACGTCCACGAAAAGGAACTGCCAAGGAATTTCTTGTTTTCGAGGTTTCTTACGGAGGTTAGGTCGGGAGCGATAAAGATCAGTGATTTTGACGAGGAGACCGTTGAGAACTTTAAAATGCTCACGGCAATGGTAAAAGGCTATAAATAATAAAATTTTTATTTTGCACTTAGTTCTTGTTTTCCTATTTTTGCAAGCCCGGATCGATGAAATACTCTTTCATTAAAACCGGCGAGAACAAATTCCACCTTTGCTACCTCCTTCGCTGAAGCTACGGAGGTCAAAGGGAGAGATGGGTGAGTGGCTTAAACCAGTAGTTTGCTAAACTGCCGTATGGGTAACTGTACCGGGGGTTCGAATCCCCCTCTCTCCGCAAATCTTTAACAAACCCCGCGTCAGCGGGGTTGTTCATTTAACCGAAAGCCCGTTATAAGCTTGCTTATACAAGGGATTGAGGGAAAATGAACAAAACCCGTAGGGTTTGTTAAAGATTTGCAGGGATCTCCAAAAGGGATCATGAGCCCAGCGAATAATCCGAATTTACTCATCCCCCTGCCCTCCCGCATGAAGCAGGACAGTCTCTTCTCTTCTGAAGCAGAGAAGACGGTGCTATAGCCGCAAGGTCACCCCCACAGGGATCGCGAACGAAGTGAGTAATCCCTGGTTCTCTCCATAGCCGTATTACCCGTTGCAGGATCCCTTGATTCAATACATCATCTTAATATCATCCTATTTATCCCCACAGGCAAGGTAAAAGCTCTCATAAAAAATAAATATCATATTTTTCATTGTCAAATCCTGAAATTGTAATAAATTCGCAGCGTAATTTTTGAAACTCAGTCGATTATAATAATAGATCGAGAATTAATCAAAAAATTTTTAAAAAAGGATTAGAAAATGAAAACAAAAATTTTTATGGGTATGGCTGCTGTTGCTTTTGCTGCCATACTTGCTGGTTGTGGTAAGACACCCCAGACTGAAATCGATGCAACCAATGCTGCCATTGAAGCTGCAAAAGCAGCCGAGGCCGACATTTATCTTCCTGCCGAGTTCGCTGCTCTACAGGATAAAATGAATGCAGTAAATACTGCTGTTGAAGAACAGAAGGGCAAGCTTCTCAAAAAATTTACTACTGTGAAGGAAGACCTGGCTGCCGTCACAGCAGAAGCAAATCAGGTTGCCGCCAATGTCGTTGCTAAAAAGGATGAGGTCAAAGCTCAGGCTCAGACACTCATGAACGACATCAAGGCAGTTGTTGAGGAGAATGCAAAGCTTCTGCCCAAACTCCCGAGAGGCAAGGAAGGTGCAGCAGTAATTGAACAGATCAAAGCCGACCTGGGAACTGTTGACACAGCAGTAGCCGAGGCTCAGGGTCTTTTCGATAAAGGCGCATTCATGGATGCATATAACAAGATCAAAGCCGCCAGCGAGAAAGCAAACGCTCTTAATACCGAAATAAAAGAGGTCCTTACAAAAGCAAGGATCAGGTTCTGATATTAAAAGCAGATTATCTATAGTCTAAAGGCTGTCTCAAAAGTCTTCTTTACTACCCCCTGCCCCCTAAAGGGGGTTCTGTAAATCTCTGTTAATCAACAAGTCCCCTTAGGGATCCCGATAGTGTCGAGATAGGGGTAAAAGTAAAGAGAAAAGGCTTTTGAGACAGTCTATTTTTTTTCAGCGATCGGAACTCTTAATGAACAAGATGAGGAAACATATTCTGCTGATAGGCATTATCACCGCGTTTATTGCTTCTGCAGGTTTCTTCGTTTTTTATCCTCTTCCTGAATCGCCGGCAGCGGAAGTAGAGAATGCACGGATAAAAATCTCTGAAGCACGTCGCCATAATGCCGATACTTATTCTGATTCCCTGTTCAGAGAGGCTCAGAGCCTGTACGACTCGGCCATGAACACATGGCGGAAGGAAAACGGGAGATTCCTCTATTCAAGGAATTTTGACAGTGTCTCCTTTTTTGCAAATCTGGCAGCACAAAAAGCTGTTGAGGCTCTTTCCGACTCAAGGACTAACACGTTAAGCCTGAGCGCGGAAACGGAGCAAAAGATCAGTGAGGTGAAAGAAACTTCAGAAGCTCTTGCCCGTCGTTTTTCACATTATCCCCTGGCTCCCGGTATGCGGAAGAATATCTCAAGGGGGGAAATACTCATTACGGAAGCCCGCCATGCCATGGAGAAAGGTCTTGTGGCCGAGGCATACAAAAAGATTTCGGAGGCCGGACATCTGATCTTGCCTGCTTACGAATACGCCGATTCAAACCTGAGAAACTGGTTCCGGTCATATCACCAGTGGAAAGAATGGGCCGACTCAACGATAAATATATCAAGAAATAACGGCGACTATTCAATCATAGTCGACAAGTATTCAAGAAAAGTAATTGTGTATCTTAATGGCGAAGTTCAGTTCACATGCCGGGCCGAACTGGGGAAAAACTGGGTTGGCGACAAGAGGATGAAAGGCGATAATGCAACTCCTGAGGGCCTGTACCGTGTTGTCAGGAAGTATGAAAGCGACAGCACCCGGTACTATAAAGCCCTTCTGCTGAATTATCCGAATGAAGAAGATTCAGCCCTGTTTGAATACTCTGTCAGAAAGGGTATGCTGCCACGTTCAGCCTCGATCGGAGGACTTATAGAGATACATGGAAACGGAGGAAAGGGATCAGACTGGACAGCAGGCTGCATTGCCGTTACCAACAGGGAAATGGACACACTCTTCAGCATTGCGGGAATAGGGACTCCTGTTACAATCGTGGGGTCGACGAAGGAATTAAGGAGTGTCATGATAAGATGATATTTCATTATGGAGAATGAGATACTGAATGATGAAGACCTTAGTCAGGTCAGGGCGAAAGATAGAATCATAAAGCCGGCCCTGATAACTGCATCTGTTATATCAGTGCTGATTTTCTTTCTGTATCTGTCTCCTTTTTTTCAGGAATTAACTGTATCAGGCAGCAGCGCCACAACAAATTCAGCCACCCTGAAAAAAGATGCGGCATACAGAAGACAGATAAACCTTCTGAAAAGAGACATTCAGCTTCTTTCTTCGAGATACGGAAGATATACATCAGGACAGGCATACCTGGTAATAAATACCACCGACAACCTTTTCTACCTGTACCGTAACAGGAAACTTGTGCGTCAGGGGCACTGCAGCACCGGCAGTTTCAAACTGCTTAAAACACAGGAGGGAAGGAGCTGGATATTCAAAACACCCAAAGGCAAATTTACCATCCTGGGCAAGACTACAAACCCTTCATGGAAAAAACCAGACTGGGCTTTCATCGAAGAGGGTCTGCCTGTTCCACCTCCCGATCATCATACAAGATTTGAATACGGTGTTCTCGGTGAATATGCATTGTCGCTCGGCGACGGGTATCTTATCCATGGCACTATCTATAAAAGGTTCCTGGGCATGCCCGTTACTCACGGCTGTGTTCGTCTTAACGACGAAGACCTGGAAGCCATCTTCCATACTCTCAATATAGGATCCAAAGTATATATCTTCTGAATTTGCACTGAATGGACCCCGAAAATGTGAACATACCCGTAATCTCCAGGCCTGAACGAAAAAGGTTCATCCCTGCAATAACAGGAGCCTTTATTTTGTATTACCTGATAATGATGCTTATCGCCCCGGTGAAAACCCTTAATTCAATAAACAGCGAATATGGCTTCACCCCGGATGAAAAAAGTGTTGTCAGTGATTCCATAGCGACCGATTCAACATACCTGGCTCTTTTCCGTGAACGTGCATTCATCCAGGCAAGGGTAGATATGGCTGCATCCGATTCGCTCTGCCTGTCGCTGAACCTGCCGGATTCATCGGTAAATATCGATATTGCAGGAGTGACCGTGAGCAGGACAGAGATATCAAAAATGACTGTTTCAAGGATGCTGAAGGACAGGCAGTCGTATGCCATCACCTCAATGTTGTCGAAGCCTCTTACAATTGAAAATGCCTTTTCATCAATTCCGCGCGAGCCTCTAATGATAAAAATGGCTCCTAAGGACACTTCAGAGTACAAGCCTGACATTATACCCGATACTGCCGATTACGAACCTGTAAATTTCATCCTGGAACTGGAGGAAGGTATTGTGATATATGTTTACCAGGATGAAAGGCTTAATGCCTTCGACGGCATACGTTGCTTTTTCTTTGATCTGGGATACAGGTTCGTCAGAACATGGAGGGCTTTGAAAAGTGTTATAACCCTTAAGGTCCCGGAATACAATCCGTACATAAAACTAAGGCTTCCCCGTGAAGATGCGAAGATACTTTACCGGGCGCTGCCAGAAAAAGGTCAGATAGCTCTCCTAAGGTAGAGTGTTTTGTTCATCAGGGTAATAAAATGCGTCCTTCCCGGGATAATAATAGCGGCTCCGGGCAATCATTTCGGGATATATAAAATAATCGAGATCGCCTTCAGCACAGAGTTTTCCTTCACCGTCATATAGCGAAGCTGCTATTATTGCCTTCGTTCTTTCCTGCTTCAGCAGACGGGCTTCCACCCTTATCTTTCCTTTGCTTATATGCACCGGTTTGAGATACCTGACCGTCATGACCGAAGTCATACCCGTAGTGCCGGCCTTGACATAGATGCACCATGCCCCAGCTTCATCGAGCAGGGTGGCAATTATCCCGCCGTGCAGCACGTTGATATATCCCTGGTATTCGGGCAGAGGATCCCATGAAGCATACAGCTTCTCATCGTCTTCCCGGAATGAAAGTTTCAGACCGGTCCTGTTTTTTGGACCGCAGCCAAAACACATGTTATGATCCGCATCAAACGGATTCCGGATCTCTTTTATCTGCTTCATTTTACAATCTTCAAAAAGATCTTTATGACATTGTGGACTATCTTTCCGCCCGTTATGGCAGGCGGCTTTTTAATCGTCAGTGACTGACAGCAGCAGTTTCTTCCGGAACATGCTTATGTCTGAAGAGGAAGGCGAAAAGGATCGCCACCACCAGCGAATAGGCTGCAAAGGCAAACCATATACTCTTCCAGTCGAAAGCTCCGCTGCCAAGGGTGAAATATTTGTCAATTACTATACCGCTGATCCTGCTTCCCAGAAAGGCCCCGAATCCGTTCGTCATCATCATGAACAGCCCCTGGGCACTGGCTCTGATATTGGGTGTACACTGAGTTTCCACGAAGAGTGAACCTGAGATGTTGAAGAAATCAAATGCCATTCCGTATATGATACATGAGAGGATGATCATCCACAGACCTTCGGCAGGGTTACCCAGACCAAACAGCCCGAAGCGGAGTATCCACGCTACCATGCTCATCAGCATAACTTTTTTAATCCCGAACTTTTTAAGGAAAAAAGGTATTGTGAGTATAAAAAGTGTTTCGGATATCTGTGATACCGACATAATTATTGCGGGGTATCTCACTGCAATAAGGTCTTTGTATTCGGGGACATCTGCGAAATCGTGGAGGAAGGTGTCGCCGTAGGCGTTGGTAAGCTGAAGAGCTGCTCCCAGCAGCATGGCGAAGATGAAGAAGATGGCCATCTTGCTGCTCCTGAAGAGTTTGAAGGCGTTGAGGCCGAGTTCTTCAGTCAGTTTTTTCTTGTGTCCATGGCCCAGCGGCGGGCACTTCGGGAGTGTGAAGGCGTAGATGCCCAGCAGCAATGAGGCCGCTGCCGCAACGTAAAACTGCATGCGTGAGGTTTCAAAACCCAGGAGGCTGACGACCCACAGCGCCACGATAAAACCTATTGTCCCCCAGACCCTTACCGGCGGGTAGTCCTTTATGATGTCCATGCCGCTGTTCTTCATTGAGCTGTATGCCACGGTGATAGCCAGTGCAATGGTGGGCATGTAGAACATCATCGTAAGCAGCAGTACCCAGAAGAATGTGTCGGGGTTGTTTATGGCCGGAAGGAGTGCCAGCATTACGGCTCCTGCGATGTGAAAGATACCGTAAAGTCTTTCAGCGTTGACCCACCTGTCGGCAATGATACCAGCGATGGCCGGCATAAAGAGTGAAGCCAGGCCCATTGTTGAAAAGATGGCTCCGAAATCGGTTCCCGACCAGTTTTTATTCTGAAACCAGTATGCTCCGATAGTGAGAAGCCATGCCCCCCAGATAAAGAACTGAAGGAAGTTCATGATGACAAGCCGGCCCTTGAGTCCCATAACTTTGATTATTTTTTGATGTTTATCTGCGAAGATAGCAAGCTAATATCAATTCCGGCGATAAGGGGAGAAAATGTTGAAAAAAGAAGTCTGCGGTTCTCCCTCAGGCAAGCCTGGCTCGGCCTGCCGGAATTTGCGGACCGTGTCCGCCGAAGCCCGGAGAAAATTTAGCGATACTAATATCTTTCCTATAAAAGCAAAGCCCTCCTTCGCTAAAGCTTCGGAGGGCGAAGGCGGAGAGAGGGGGAGTTTATGTATTATACAGGGATTACTCACTTCGTTCGCGATCCCTGAGGAGGGCTCCCTGCAACGACAAATTACTCCCTGCTCGTGAGACGAGCAGGGTTTTTGTTTCCGGCATTTCTCGCCCGGACAAGTCCGGCTCGCTCTGCCGGAAACAAAAATCCCGCGGCAGGCCGCGGGAGTAATTTGTCGTTGCGGAGAGAGGGGGATTCGAACCCCCGGTCCCACGATTGCAGGACAACGGTTTTCGAGACCGCCGCATTCGACCACTCTGCCATC
>JAFGXX010000057.1 GCA_016936435.1 Bacteroidales bacterium | reverse complement strand
ATGTTCGGAGAAATAAATGCCTGGTATTATAAAGGTCCGGGAGGTATTTTCCCCGACGAAAGAGCCCCCGGATTTAAAAATGTGATCCTCCGGCCTGTCTTCCCTGCCGGACTCGAAAACTTCAGGGCAGAACACGAAGGGCCTTACGGAACTATCATCTCCGGCTGGAAAAGATCGGAAGGCCCGGTAATGTATATTGTTTCTATCCCGACTAACAGCACTGCAACACTTTTGCTTAAAGCTTCAAAGGTGATGAAAGACGGCAAAGAGATTACGGCAGGCAAACCCCTGAAAGAGAGGGAAGGTAAGGAGCAGGCATTTGAAATAGAATTGAAACCGGGCGATCATCTTTTTGAGATATATTAAATTTATTGACTAACATATTAATACCCCTGTCATGAAAACCAGATCATTTATTATTATCGCAGCACTGATAATTGTAGTATGCCAGACCTCAGGTGCACAGTCAACAGGAAATCCTGTCATCGACCAGCTTCTCTCAGCCTGGTCGCCAAGGGAATACACTACCAGTCCGGTGACAGACCAGCAAATCGACCTTATCATAAAATGTGGCATCAAGGCTCCCAGTGCCAGAAACAACCAGCCCTGGCATTTCACTGTGGTTCAGAATGAGGCCCTGGTGAAGGAGATTATTCCCACGGCCGTCTCCGGAAACGTTCTTTTCGTTATCTCCGGCAAAGAGTCGGAGACAGGCACCACTCCTGACTTCGACTGCGGACTTGCAGCGCAAAACATGTTCATAGCAGCCAGCTCCCTTGGACTTGGAGGACGTCTCTATGGAAGTCCGGTCGCAACAGCCATTAAATTGAGGGACAGCCTTCAGATACCTGAAGGCTTTAAACCGGTCATCATCCTCAGGACAGGCAGCATCGAAAAAGCAGCTGATGCCTCTTCCGGCGCTTCACCGCGAAAGGCTCCCGGTGAGATTGTGAACTACGTAAAATAATCGTTCAGGTCTCCGGTCTCCGGTTATTTATTCCAGATCTGATGCAAGGAAAATTTCCCGATCCCTACATTTTAAGCCAGGAATCAATCCTTGAGCCTCCTGTAAAATTTCCTGAAAGGATCAAATTCATGGGACCCGGGTTTATACTGTCAGCTTCCATCGTGGGATCGGGAGAGCTGATAGCCACAACAACCCTTGGAGCAAAGGCAGGCTTTACCGCATTGTGGATCATTCTGTTCAGCTGTATTATCAAAGTCGTGATACAGCTTGAATTCGGAAAGAATGCGATTTGCCATGGCAAAACCGTGATGAAGACTTTTAATGAGCTTCCGGGCTGGCGTATCAAAGGGACAAACTGGATCATCTGGATGTGGTTCCTGCTATGGGTGGTCAAGCCGCTCCAGGTAGGAGGTATTCTGGGAGGAGTTGCCATCACTCTGAATATGTGGTTCCCCGGTATTGGAATACCTGTTTTTGCAATCCTTACGGCGGTATCCGTCTCAATTCTGGTGTACAGGGGATATTACAAAACCATTCAGCGTTTTTCGGTGATAATGATGCTTCTGTTTACAGCCTTTACCCTAACCTCTCTATGGTTTCTGCATTTTACACAATATTCGATAAGCTGGGATAATATCCTTGAAGGTCTGAAGTTCAGGTTTTCGCCGGGGACAATAGCCATTGCCATAGCGGCTTTCGGTCTGACAGGTGTGGCAGGCGATGAAATAGTAGCCTATCATTACTGGTGCCTTGAAAAAGGCTATGCCAGGCATACTGGTCCGAATGACGGCTCGGAACAATGGACCGCGAGGGCAAAAGGATGGATTAAGATCATGCACATGGATGCATTACTGTCGATGCTGGTATATACGATTGTAACCATAGCCTTCTTCCTCCTGGGTGCGACAGTCCTTCATAACAACAGTAACATCCCGGAAGGTTACAGCATGATCGAAAGCCTGTCGTCCATGTACACCGGATCGCTGGGACCCTGGGCAAAATCGTGGTTCATGCTGGGTGCCCTTGTTGTCCTTTACTCTACTCTTTTTGCTGCTCTGGCAGCCTGGACAAGAATTTTTTCGGATATTTTCGGACAAACAGGGTGGATTCAATTCTTTGACCTCAGGCAGAGAAAGAGGACAGTTGCCATTCTTGCCTGGGTTTTCCCCGCATTATGGGCTGTATTGTTTTTGCTGGTCAGACTTCCCGTATTGATGGTCACGATAGGGGGAACCGTGACAAGTGTTATGCTTCTGATTGTGGTATATGTAGCGGTGAATTATAAGTATAAGCTGTCAGTCAAAAGAATAGCTGCCGGTAAATTTTATAATCTTGTCTTTATTGTCAGCTCGCTGTTGATATTTCTCTTTGGATTGTACGGACTAGCAGTGGTTTTCAGATAAAATTTAACATGGACAAGTGGAACTTTACTATTGCGAAAAAATCGTACTTTTTTATTTGCTGATTACAAACAAGACTACGCCTTCCTCCTTGTAAGCCCTCTTCGTCGGCCAACTTTCAGTCTCCGGTCTTCTCTGATCATAGTTTTTCTTAACTTGCACCTCTTTCTTAAACCATGGCTGACAAGTCAAAAGATCTATCGGGAAGCGGCCTCAGGCAAATGCTTAAACTCTACAGGTTCCTGAAACCTTACGCGGGTCAGTTTAGCCTGGGACTCCTTTTCCTGCTTATATCTACCGGAGCAAGCCTTCTCTTCCCCAAGCTGCTCGGCGACATGGTCGACCTGGGTAACAAGGCAAAACTTCCAGGCGAGATAACCCGGACGGGAATTTTCCTGCTTGCGATCCTTGTAGTACATTCGCTTTTTGCCTATTTCAGGACCCGCCTTTTCGTTTATGTGACGGAACGAACCCTGGCCTCCATACGCCGAAGCCTTTACAACAGACTCATAAGACTGCCCATGTCGTTCTTCTCCGAACGAAGGGTAGGCGAACTCAACAGCAGAATATCAGCCGATATTTCAATGCTTCACGACTCGATAACGGGAACGCTGGCAGACTTTCTGTCACAGATACTCGTGATCGTCGGAGGCATCACCTTCATGATGGTAACATCGCTGAAACTTACACTCTTCACCCTCGCCATAGTGCCTGCAATGGCCCTCCTGGCATATTTTACAGGGAGGGCGGTGCGCAGATTTTCCAAAAAAGCACAGTCCTTCGTTGCCGAATCAAATACTGTGGTCGAGGAGACCCTGCAGGGTATTCAGAATGTAAAGGCCTTCACAAACGAATCTTTTGAAAGTGAAAGGTACCATGAGAAGACAGAGCTTGTCGCAAGGATGGGAATCAAGGGAGGAAAATACCAGGCACTGATGTCGTTCATAGGCATGGGTATCTTCATGTCGATGGCCCTGATAATATGGAGAGGGTCCGTGATGATCTCAAAAGGACTGATGGATGCCGGAGAGCTCTTTTCCTTCGTGGTGTATTCAGGCTTTATAGCAGGTAATGTTGCAGGTATGGCAAGTGTTTATACACGCCTGCAGAAGACCATCGGCGCTGCCGAAAACCTTCTATGTCTCTTCGATGAAACTGCAGAAGATATCGACGACGACTATGTTTTCAGACCTGAATATGAACTGAAGGGAAGGATAACATTTGAGAATGTCGGCTTCCGATACCCGTCGAGAGAAGAGGCAGTTGTTCTCAGGGATGTAAGCTTCAACATAGACCCGGGCCGCGAGATTGCCCTTGTTGGACCGAGCGGTGCAGGGAAGACAACTGTCACCTCGCTGCTCCTGAGATTCTACAACCCGACACTGGGAAGGATACTTTTTGACGGCCGCGACAGCCGCGATTTTCCGGTTACAGCGCTAAGGTCGCAGATGGCGATAGTGATGCAGGATGTCTTCCTCTTCGGAGGCACCATAAGGGAAAATATAGCTTACGGCAAACCCGGAGCCACAGAGGAGGAAATTACCGATGCAGCTGTGAGGGCCAACGCATGGAATTTCATCAACTCCTTCCCCGACAAACTCGACACAGTCGTTGGCGAACGAGGCGTTCAACTATCAGGAGGTCAGCGTCAAAGGATAGCCATTGCCAGGGCAGTACTCAGGGATCCAAAGATCCTCATTCTTGATGAAGCAACCTCATCACTCGATTCCGAATCCGAAAGACTGGTCCAGGAGGCTCTCTACAAACTCATGAAAGGCCGGACCTCAGTGGTTATTGCCCATCGGCTGGCGACAGTGAGAAACGCCGATAAGATAATTGTCCTCAACGAAGGAAAGGTCGTCGAAGAAGGCACCCACGCAGAGCTGATATCAAACGGAAGCGGGCTCTATAAAACTCTTACTGAACTGCAGTTCACAACCTGAGGTCAGCGTAGCATAAATATTATGTAGGGTTGCAGCCCCACGGCGACAGCAATTCAGACTTAAACTCTAGCCTTTTCTGCTTATGTCAGCAAGGGTATCATGTTTCCTGACAATGATGTCCTTGTCGTGAAGCTCAATTATCCCTTCATGTTCAAATACTTTAAGCAGTTTCACTGCGCTTTCCATCGATATAGCTGCAAAATCGGCGAGCTCTCTCCTGGTTAAGAGGGTAAAAATTTCCGGAAACTCCTTCCTGAACCCGTCGAGGTAAATAAGAGTCTGAGCCATCCGGCCGTTCATCTGCCTGGTAGTCAGATTCGTTATGGTAGTATACAGATTGGCATTCTGAATACAGTATCGTTTCATGAGGCTGAAGCCAAAACTGCCGTTCTTTTTTACAAGCCTGGCAACAGCATCTCTTTCTATAAGATACACCTGACAGCCGGTGATCGCAACTGTTGAATAAGTGAAAATATTTTCATTAAAAACAGCCGACAGCCCTATAAATTCACCCTGTTTTATTATCCTGAGGTTAAAATTCTTTGTTCCTGTACCTTCAATGTACTGAAGAGCCAGTCCGTTGATGACAAACAGAACATACGAAGAAAAGGCTCCCTGCTTGGTCAGGTTCTCACCTTTTCTGAAAAGGACCTGGGTTCGGCTTTTTCTGATAAGCTCTGTCTCCTCCTTTGTAAGATCACGGAAACAGGGTGCATCAATATCACAAAAAAAGTCACTGTCGGTATCCAGTATTGTCTTCATTCTTCAAAATAAACTGAGCAAAATTAACTTAAATCAATAAAAAAGCTGTCGCAGATCAATTTTTAGTTTGTCCACTGCAATACTTCTTTCCTCCTGACTGATCTTTCAGATGAATATATTTGCACCCGAATTTAAAAACGAAAATATGCTGTACACAAATCTAAAACACCTTGAAACTGCTGAAGACTTCAAAAAAGCAGTAAGCGAAAATGAAAATGTAATGATTATATGTGGCAGAATGGGTCCTATGTGCATACCTGTTTATGAGATCGCAGAGGAACTTGAGAACGAATATTCACATGTCAGCTTTTATGATATGGATTTTGATAATCCCGCATCTTCAGTTCTCAGGTCGCTTCCCGAGACATACGGTTTTATGGGCCTCCCATTCACCTTCTATTTTAAAAACGGAAAAGTGGTGAAAGCCACCTCCAGCATTCAGAGCATGGACCAGGTGAAAACCATTCTTAACAGCGAATTCCCGGTAGCAGTCAAAGCCTGAAAATGGACACCGGCAATCATTACGATACTATTGTTATTGGAGGAGGGCCGGCAGGACTTACTGCCGGCATTTACCTTTCGAGGGCAAGGGTGAAAACACTTATCCTTAATGAAGGCGCTGCCGGAGGACAGATGGTCCTCACTCATGAGATAGCCAATTATCCCGGTGTGGAGACTATCAGCGGATATCAGCTGTCAGCAATCATGAAAAAGCAGGCTCTCTCGTTCGGATGTAAAATAAGGTCAAATATCTCAATTGCAGCTACTGAACTCTACGGCGACATCAAGAAAATAACACTGTCGGACGGTTCTTACTATACATCCGACACCGTTGTTATTGCTTCCGGTGGACGTCCGCGGATGCTCGGTATCCCTGGCGAAGATGAACTCAGGGGCAAAGGTATCTCATACTGCGCCACATGTGACGGTGATTTCTTCACAGGAAAGGAAATAATTGTTGTAGGTGGCGGAAATTCAGCGCTCGAAGAAGCCGTTTCTCTCACAAAATACGCAAGGAAAGTTACCGTCGTCCATCAGTTCGATCATTTCCAGGCCTTTGAATACGCTGTCAGGGAAGCTGAAGACAATCCTGCAATAAACTTCCTGATGGAAACAGTCGTAGCTTCTTTTGATGGACAAGAAAAACTGGAGTCGGTGCTTCTCAAAAACCTGAGAACAGACGAGCTAACACGCTTGAGGACCGACGGAGCGTTTATCTTCATCGGCTATGTGCCAAATACAGAGTTCCTCAGGGGAGTTATCGAAATGAACTCTTCAGGGGAGATAATAGTTGATGACCATATGGCAACAAGTATAAAAGGAGTTTTTGCTGCCGGCGACAGTATCGTAAAAAGATACAGGCAGGTCACCACAGCCGTCGGAGACGGAACAATAGCTGCACTCGCAGCAACGGCCTATATCAACGAGATGAAAATGCAAAGAAAAGAAACAGCTGTTATTTAAGATGTTCACAACAATAATAATTACGGCAATTATCCTGCTCATCCGTGGGTGGATAAAAATAAGGAAAGCCGGAGTTCCTGAAACGGCAAATCCGGTGCTGCCACGATAACTCAAAAAGCAACCAGGCTATGGAAAATATAAACTCATACAACGATTTCATCTCAAAAACGACAGGCTTACCAAAGCATTATCTTCTTCTATACCGTAAAGGGAGCGAACAGTCAGTATGCGCCATGGGCCAGATAGGCCTTGCCGAAGGAGCCACAAAGGGAGTCTCTGTTTTTTCTGCCGACGTGACTGATGTAAGGGATATCCACACGGTGTATGGCGTCGACAGCGTGCCTTCCCTGCTTGTTTTTGAAAACGGCAGGCTGGCCGGAATAATAAAAGGCTGCCATGAAAGTTCATATTACAGCGCTCTCATGGAAAACAAATTTTATGTCGCCTCCGGACCGGAAGAAGGAAGCCCGGCAAAAAGAGTTACAGTTTATAGCACCCCAACATGTTCATGGTGTAATACACTTAAATCATGGCTGAAAAAGAACAATATTAATTTCAGCGACATCGACATTTCGCGAGATGAAAAGGCAGCTGAGGCACTTGTCAGAAGGTCTGGACAGCAGGGAGTGCCTCAGACCGACGTGAACGGCGAGATTGTTGTCGGATTCAACCAGGCCCGTCTGAAAGAATTACTGAATTTATAACTTAGCAATTTTAAAAATCATAATCATGAAAGAATTACAACCGATAAATCAGCTTGTGGTACTTGATATCACAGAATCGAGGGATGAACAGAAAACCCGCAGCGGGATAATCATTCCCGACACAGCAAAAGAAAAACCAAAGACAGCTCCCGTGGTATGGATGGGCGTCATCGAAAACGCCGAGATCAAACCGGGCGATACTGTCCTTTATAAACCATTTTCCGGAACAGAGACCGAGTTTGAAGACAAGAAATATCTCATCCTCCCCTACGCCGATATCTTTGCAAAAGTGGTGGAGACGGAAAAGATCTGAAAAAAATCACACATCTGTTTTTCTGAAGATGACAGGTAAACTTTAGCTCCGGTCATTCCTGTATTCCATAAAAGCCGGCACAGGTCATACCTGTTATCTTCTTTTTATCACTTTCAGACAGTCCGGAAATATAATCTTCAACTATAGCCATTACATCAGTGTATCCTCTTACCACACGACATACCGGCCAGTCGCTGCCTGTCATCAGCCTGTCCGCGCCAAAAGCGTCAAAAACCACATCGAGGTAGGGACGAAAAATCTCATCGTCGGTATAATTCCGCTCTGCCTCTGTTACCATTCCTGAAATCTTGCACCAGAGGTTCTTATTTCCGGCAAGCAGTAAGATATCCTCTTTCCATGGACTGATGATCTTATCTTTAATGAGAGGCTTGGAGATATGGTCGAGGACAAAGGGCTGCTCCGGGAACATAGACACAACTTTTTGTGCCACAATAAGATGCCTGGGAAAAAGCAGCAGATCGTATGTCAGTTTATAATCCTTCAGCATACTGATCCCTTTCAGGAAATCGTCGCGCAGCATGAATTCATCATCCGCTTCATCATGCACTACATGCCTGAGGCCCACGAATTTCTCATTAGTGCAGAATTCATCCAGCTGTCTTCTCAGATTGTCTGTATTGCAAAGGTCTGCCCAGCCTACAACTCCCCTTATGAAATCATATCGTGATGCCAGATCCAGCAGCCAGCGTGTTTCCTCCACTGTCTGGCGGGCCTGAACAGCGACTGTTCCCTGATATCCGGCGTCGCTAAGATCCGGTAGAAGATCTTCCGGAAGAAAATCGCGCTTAAGCACCCTCATACTGTCTTCAATCCATCCGTATTCCGATAGATTGTAAATCCAGAAATGCTGATGTGAGTCGATCTTCATTCACTGAATTTCAGCATGATCTTCAGATGCTTCTCCGGCTCTTCTTCCAGCATCTCGAAGCCTTTCTGTGTCATTGACGGATGGAGGATGTCGGTGACGATGGCATCAGGCCTGAGGCTTCCTCTGTTCATGTTTTCTATGGTCTCGGCAAACTCGCCGTGAGAAACACGCGATGTCATTATGATACCTTCTTTCCAGATAAGTTCCTTCATAACTATTGGTGAAGGTTCCGACGACAGCCCCAGTACGCAAACCGTTCCTCCTCCGCGTATGGCCTGGATGCATCCTCTGACGGGGTTCACCGCCCCCGGGATATCCTTATAATGCCCTACGGCCTCGAAGGCAATGTCGACACCCTCTCCTCCGGTCAGTTCCCTGATGCGTTCGACGGCATTTGTTTTCGCAGCGTTTATTATTTCAATATCATCCCATGCTTTTTTAGCCATAGCAAGCCTCTCATCTATCATGTCGACCATAATAAGAGTATTCTTTGTCTTTGTACGGGCTGCCTGAAGGATGCATTGTCCCACTTTTCCTGCACCCCATATCACTATCCTGTCGTTGCTGCAAACCTTTGCCCTGTTGCAGGCATGAAAACCTATGGATAACACCTCTACAAGTGCCGCATGTTTGTCGGATATATTTTCTGTTACCCTGTAAAGCATTGTCTCCGGCACTTTCATGTATTCACTGAAGCCTCCGTCGAGGTCTATGCCGACAAGTTTCAGGGTAGTGCATGCAGGATAGTGATGCCGGAGGCATGCCGGACATTTACCGCACCAGATGATGGGATCGACAGCCACCCTGTCGCCGGTTTTGAAGTTTTTTACCTCCGGGCCGGTTTCAACTATAGTCCCGGCAAACTCATGACCCTGGATCAGAGGCAGCGGATTGCGGGGATGGAACTCCCCCAGCCACACATGCTGGTCGCTTCCGCAGATACATGCATATCCTACTTTTACCAGTACTTCATTTCCAGATATTTCAGGAATATCCACTTCCTTCCATTCCACTTTCCTGTATTCGGTAAGAACCGCAGCCTTCATCTTCTTCATGATAGTTTTTTTTATATCCAAACTCAATTTTTATCAAAGATGGGGATAATTTTTATCTATAAGTCCCTCCCCTTTCATATCCCTCCAGAAATCTTCAGGTATGGAGCATTCGACCGATTCCACATTTTTTCTGACCCGCGACGGATCTGAGGTATTAAGCGAAATGCTGACCACACCCGGACCTGAGAGCGCAAACTGAACACAGGCATTGGCAGGCACGACATCATGCTTTCTGCACACACTAAAGAACTCCTCCCGCCATCTGAACTTTTGCCTGTTCTCATGATTATCGGGTTTGATCCTTTTATAATCAAAATACTCTCCTCCGGTAAGGAATCCGGCATGGAAGACTGCAGAGTTGATGATTGCAATCCCCTTGTTATGAAGCCATTCCATAAAAACAAGTAATTCTTCCGGATGACGGTAGATCGTCATGCTGTTGGCGATCATCACCCAGTCGAAACTTATATCCTGTGCCAGAAGCTTAATTGTCTGCCAGTTTTTCGCTCCCACACCGATAGCTTTCACCCTGCCCTCCGACCTGAGTTCAGACAGGGCCCGGTAAGCTTCAATTATTCCGGCATAACGGCTCTGGTAATCTTTCACGTCGTAAGCAGCAGCAAGATATTCATCAGGATCATGTACCGAGACAAGGGAGGGTAAATAGCTGGCTCCCAATATTTCATTACCCTGCTCCCAGCATTCCATAATGCCATCGTAACTGATTTTTTGTACGGCATCATTTTTCAGGTCTGCCCATACACCTCTTTCAAAGGCAGGCTCCGGACCTTTCAATGGACTGCGCAGCCATCCGAGTTTATTGCTGATCATTATTTCTCCGGGAGGCACTTCAAGATTCCGGAGTATTTCGCCCAGTTTTTCGAGGGCCAGCCCAGCTCCGTATTTCCCTGCAGAATCAAAAACCACCGGCGACGGCACATATTTAAGACATTCCGTAACGATAGCGGTTTTTATCTCATCGCTTAGTGGTGAATACAAATTTCCGAGGGCGCTGGTGCCGAATATTATCGGAGGCAGGCTGACCCCGGTGTTTCCTGTCTGCCGGTGCTTCATGAGCTCTTCTTATCAGGGATGAAAATAATTATTCTCCGTATATAAGTGTGTTAAAAAATGCCTTATTTGTCATGATGATGTATTTGAAGTACTTATATAATGTGCTATTAACCGATTTTATCGTATCTTTGGCAGCGTATCCGGTCATTCGGTTTTGAGCAATTTCTTCTGATCATTAACCCGGTTGGTTCATATTTGCTAGTAATAATTTTACATGACCGGGATTCACTGTTCAGATAATGTCATAAAAAAAATATATGGGAAGATCGCAGGAAACATTCGGGAAAAAGGAAGTCAGAAACAGAAAAGAGAAGAAAAGGAAAGACAAGGAGAAAAAGCGGGCGTTAAAAAAGAATGAAGTCAAGAAGCGCAGTTTCGATGATATGATTGCCTATGTAGATGAATTTGGAAAAATATCAGCAACGCCACCTGACCCGGATAAGAAAACCGCTGTAGATGCAGAAAGTATAGAACTCACAATAAGTAAAAACAGCCCGGAGACATCTCCCGTTACTGACCGGAAGGGGGTTGTCACTTTCTTTAACGATTCAAAGGGCTTTGGATTTATTCGCGACATGGAATCGGGACAAAGCTATTTCGTTCATGCAAACAGTCTGCTCGAACCCATAAAGGAGAATAATATGGTAATTTTTGAAGCAGGCAAAGGCCAGAAAGGACCTGCAGCACTGAATGTAAGACTATTTAAGTAAAAACTGCGAAAAAAAATCCTTAGTCTATCGGGTCCCCCTGATGGAGTTCCTGTAAAGGTATCGGTTCTTAGCTTCTTCAATATCTGTTCCCGGAGTTACATAAATCTTCGTACGGTGGTCTATTATGATTTCAGTCATCTTCGAAAGATCGGGTGAGGGAAATACTGTTTGTTTTCTTTCAGACATAATTTTTAAGTTTTTGTTTTAATCCTATATGAATCAGCATCTTCTTCAAATTTTCATCTTTCGTTTCTGATATCATATTTTTCTTCTGCAACAATATATGATTAATTATCGGGATATGGCTTTTATTTTCAATAATTTATTAATTTTGTGCCGCTTTAACAAAGTGGTTTCCAGAAAGCGTTCATACGCATTTAGCCCAGTCTGCATTTGAGTTCATTTCAGCCGGGATAAAAAAATCATTCGCTCCCGGAGTCACACTTAATTTTAATAATGACAAAATTTGAAGAAATGGGATTTACTCCCGGCATCCTGAAATCAATTCAGGAACTTGGATTTGAAGAACCTATGGCGGTACAGGAAAAAGTAATCCCGCTCATGCTTGGCGATGATTGTGATATTATTGCACTCGCACAGACAGGGACAGGAAAGACTGCCGCTTTCGGCCTGCCCCTGGTTCAGGCAACGGATACGGCAACAGGTCGTACGCAGGCACTTATACTTTGCCCTACACGTGAATTGTGCATTCAGATAACCGGCGACCTGTCCGACTTTGCCAGGCACACAGGAAGGTTAAACATCCTTGCAGTATATGGAGGCTCAAGTATTGAAAACCAGATACGCGGACTGAAAAAAGGAGCTCACATAATAGTCGCTACACCAGGCAGACTTATCGACCTGATCGGCAGAGGAGCCGTCGACTTGTCGGGTGTGAACACGGTTATCCTCGATGAAGCCGACGAAATGCTGAACATGGGTTTCCTCGACAGTATTAATGAAATCCTGGAAGATGTTCCGGATAACAAAAGAACCCTGCTGTTCTCAGCCACGATGTCGCAGGAGATAGCTGCGATAGCCCGTAATTACATGAATGATCCCACAGAGATAACAATAGGGGTAAAAAATTCATCCGCCGAAAATATAAGCCATGGTTATTATTTAGTCCATGCAAAGGATAAATATAAAGTTCTCAAGCGTATCGCAGATTTTGAACCTGACATTTATGCAATTATTTTTTGCCGTACCCGCAGGGAAACACAGGAAATAGCATCCAAACTGATAAATGACGGTTATAATGCCGATGCATTGCATGGCGATCTGTCTCAGGCTCAACGTGATAATGTGATGCAAAAATTCAGGACACGTAATATACAGCTGCTTGTGGCCACTGATGTTGCTGCCCGCGGCCTGGATGTTGACGACCTTACCCATGTCATAAACTTCAGCCTGCCCGACGACCCGGAAGTATATACCCACAGATGCGGCCGGACAGGAAGAGCAGGGAAAACAGGTATTTCCGTATCTCTGGTACACCTGAGGGAAAAGCAGGATCTCCACAAGATTGAGAGATTACTTAAAAAATCCTTTAAGGGATTGTCGATACCGACAGGCAGTGAAATATGCAGCAAACAGCTATTCAACTGGGTGAACAAGCTTGAAACTGCTGTACCTGACCATAAGGAAATTGAAAAGTTCCTCCCTGATATCAGATCTAAACTGGCTGGCCTCGACAGGGAAGAGCTTCTTAAAAGGGTCGTCTCACTTGAATTCGACAAGTTTCTGGACGATTACCGCCACGGAGAGGACCTTATCGAACCGGTAAAGGAGAAAGACAGAGCTTCAGGAAAATCCTCTACAGCATTTTCTCCCGGACAATCCAACGCAAACTATAAAAGGCTTTTCATAAACCTTGGAAAATCCGATGGTTTTTATCCCGAGCAGCTTATCGAACTGGTAAATTCAAATACTAAAGGAAGGAAAATACCTATCGGCAAGATTGACCTTCTGAAAAATTTCTCCTTCTTCGAGGTTGAAACGGATCATACAACCAGCCTCATAACAGCATTGAACAAAACCAGGTTCATGAACAGGAGAGTAGCTGTGGAGGTAGCTCAGGAAAAAACTGTTCAGTTGGGTCAGGGTAAATATCCAGCTAAAAAAACGACTAACTGGTCAGGAAAGAGAAACGGTGGGAAAAAAATTAAAATGAAACACAGATCCTTTTCCGGAAATTAAGGGGTCAGCATACATTCAGGTCCCTGATAATTAATAAATTTATCAATAAATAAGATACTTAATGAAGACATTACACATAGGCAATCTCTCAATTACTGTTCCGGTAATACAGGGAGGTATGGGTGTGGGCATTTCGCTTTCCGGTCTTGCAGCAGCAGTTGCAAACGAAGGGGGTGTTGGCGTTATATCGAGTGCCGGGCTGGGGCTTCTGTACAGGGATCTTTCAGAAAACTATATCGAAGCCAGCATACAGGGACTTAAAGAAGAAATACGTAAGGCAAGGGAGAAAACAAAGGGTATTATTGGTGTCAATGTGATGGTTGCCATGACAAATTTTGTGGATATGATAAAGACATCCATCGCGGAGAAGGCAGATATCCTTATTGCAGGTGCCGGACTTCCCCTTGACCTTCCTTCTTTTTTAAAGAAAGACAGTATTACAAAACTCGTTCCCATAGTTTCTTCTGCCAGGGCTGCAAGGATTATCTGTGAAAAGTGGAAAGGAAACTATGATTATCTGCCCGATGCCGTTGTCGTAGAAGGTCCAAAAGCCGGTGGCCATCTGGGCTTTAAAACGGATCAGATCGATAATAACAGTTATAAACTCGAAAATCTTGTTCCGGAAATAGCAAATGAGCTGAAATCTTTTGAGGAGAAATATCAAAAGCCGATACCACTTATCGCAGCAGGAGGTATTTATACGGGAGAAGACATTAAGAACATCATGAAGCTTGGGGCTTCGGGAGTTCAGATGGGAACCAGATTCGTAACTACAAATGAGTGCGATGCATCGGAAAACTTTAAGAAGTCCTATATTGAGGCTTCCGAAAAGGATATTGAAATAATAAACAGCCCTGTGGGCATGCCCGGCAGAGCTATTCTGTCAAATTTTATCCGGAAAGTGAAAGAAGGTAAAAGGCAACCTAAAAAATGTCCCTTTAAATGTATCAAGACATGCGACATTGAAAAAAGCCCTTATTGTATCATAGTTGCCCTTATCAGTGCCCTCAGGGGAAATTTTGAAAACGGGTTCGCATTTGCGGGGACAAACGCCTTCAGGGCTACTAAGATATCATCAGTAAAAGAGATCTTCCAGTCCTTATTAAAAGAGTATAAAGAGAGTGAATAATTCATGATCTTCTCCGGAATCATTTTCCCCCCATATCATTGGGAAACATCCGGCTATTTCGATGCCGGCAAGGACATCTGAGGCAGCATTCAAAATAGTTATAAACAGTGTATCTTTACATATTATTTGAACTATGGGGGAGCCTGTTCATACCAAATCCTTTCAGGAAAAAGGCTGGCTAAAACTCGACAATGCCGCCAAACTTTTTCCGGCAATCATGTCCGACAGTCTGACTACAGTCTTCAGGATAACCGCATCACTTAAAGAACCTGTAAAATATACGGCTATAAGGAAGGCTGTGGAGATCACAGCAAAAAGATTTCCATATTTCAGTGTATCTCTCGGAAGCGGTCTTTTCTGGCATTTTCTGGAATTCAATGATCAGCTGCCACGTATTCAGGCAGAAGAAGATATCCCCTGCACTGCCTTTGCGGCAGGCCGGAAAAACGAAGCCCTGTACAGGGTGATAATCAAAAAAAACAGGATCTCCGTAGAGTTCATTCACATACTTACCGATGGAGGAGGTGCTCTTGAATACCTCAAATCACTCCTTTACACTTATCTTACTCTGTCAGGAACCAGAATAAATTCTCCCGGAGAAATATTACTTCCGGAGTCACCAGTATCACCCGATGAGATGGAAGACGGATACAAAAAATTCTTCCGCAGACTGCCTCCTCCCTCAAAAATGGTAAAAGCCTGGCACCTTCCGTTCAGACTTAACAAAAAGCCCGCATTACGAATAATACGTGCTGATATCCCTGCCGGCGATATCCGGATGATTGCCCGTAAGTTAAATGTATCTGTAACAGAGTATATCGTGTCAGTTTACCTGCTAAGCCTTCACGAAATATTTATCTCATCGCAAAGAAATACAGGAAGGAAAATACGTAAAGTCCTCCGGGTTGAAGTGCCCGTGAACATGAGAAACAAATTCCTGACCAGGACCATGCGCAATTTTTCGCTTTATGTTCTGCCGGAAATCGACTTGCGGCTCGGAAATTATACATTTGAAGAGATTCTCCGTTCGGTTCATCACCAGTTACAGATTAGTGCTGATGTAAAACAGATATCAAGGTTTCTCTCTTCCAATGTCAGTTATGAGAAGCTCCTGATAATACGGATCCTTCCTCTTTTCATAAAGAAGATGGCCATCGCTGCGATTTACAGATCTCTTGCTTCAAAACGATGGACAGGGATAGTAACAAATCTCGGAATGGTAAATCTGCCAGCGGAAATGGGAGATGCTGTTGACTCATTTGAGATCATACCTCCCCCACCCAATTCAAAAGTAAAAGTAAGCTGCGGCCTTGTTTCATTCAATGATAAATTAAGGGTCTGTTTCTGTAATATCACACAATCCAATGACCTTGAACGCCGGATATTCAAACATCTGACCGATGCCGGCATACATGTAAAGATCCTGAACAACTAAACCAATGATGTATGAACATTTGCAAAAATTGCGGTGTGGAACTGGAAGAGGGATTGGAAAAATGTCCTCTTTGCGGAAGATCCGCGGGAAACGGTGAAGAACACCTATATGAATCCGCCAGTCATCCTTCAGATATAATTTTGATCCATAAAAAGGAAAAACAGAAGTATCTGTGGGAACTGGCCGGGATAATAACGTTTTCAGGTATTGTGGTTTGTACAATAGTTGATCTTCTTTTAAAGAAAGGGCTCAGCTGGTCGCTATATTCCGATGTGTCTTTTCTGGCAGCATGGATAATTCTTACCTTAATAATGTATACTTTCAGACGATCTCATATCTTCGTTCCGGGCCTGATAATAACCATACTGGCAACGCTTTTCTCAATGGATCTTTTTATACCGGGACCGGACTGGTTCTTTCCGGTAGGCTTTCCACTTACAATTGTGGTATTCTTCTCAGCCGGCATTGCCGTTATCCTTTACAAAAAAGCCCATTTCAGGGGATTCAATATCATCGGTGCAACATTTTTATTACTGGCAGGAACAGGGATACTCACAGAACTGATCCTGGATGAATTCATACATGGTTCTCCCGATCTTCAATGGTCGCTGATAGCAGCTGTCTCCCTCCTGCCCTTTTCACTGATATTCCTGTTCTACCATTACCGCCTCAAAAAAGGGAACAGGCTTGATAGCTTTTTCCATATCTGAAAAAAACCTGAAATAGAAAATCAGGCAGTGATCTGGTGTTTATTTGCCCTGGTCCTGTCTTCCGAAACTCATCTTAAAGGCTATACCTGCGTACCTTACTTTCATGTCGAGGCTTGTCAGATCAGCAAGAGGTAACTGTACAAATGGTTCGATAATCATTGTTCCCCATTTACTGTAGGGAAGGAAGTATCCGGCTGAAAAGCTGACAAGGTTGAAAAGGTCGACACGGCTGAAGGCGCCATAATTATTCTGAACCTCCACCGTTGTGTAGCGTGTCTCGTACGAAGGAGAAGCCGACATGGCGCTGTAAGTTTCCTTTGTATATTCATTGACGAAATCACCGCTGAAATCCTGGTTTAAATAAATCAGAGCTGAAGCTCCTGCGGAAATATAGATACCGGAATTTTTTCGCTCATGAATATTGAATACAAGATTCACCGGTACTTCAATAGCCAGCATGTCGAGCTGGCCTGTATATGATTCGACGATACCTTTTGTCCCGTCACTGAGCGGAACGGAATAGTTTAATTCCGTGATGCCGTTACTGTTTTCAAGTCCCAGTGTCTGCCTCGAAAGCGCCAGCCCGGGCCGCAACGAGATCCTCCTGCTAAGCTTCCGGTCGAGATACAAACCTACAGATACACCCGGGGCGGCAGAGGCTGCCTCATCCGACTTAGCCATTAATCCTGAAAAACCTGCCAGAAATGATGTTTTATCTTTCATTCTGGCTTCCCCGGCTTCATCGTTTAAGGGAATAATTTCTCCGGGGAACTCCTCCTCCTGCCCTGCAGCTACAGGATCTGACAATGATCCTGACTCCGGCATTAAGAAATTTTCAGCAATATCCGGCAGGTGTATATTGATTTTTTCTGTTGCGGGCACCCTTACAATCACATCCCGGACCGCTACAGTTTCCTCAGGCATTTCTTCGGGTTGCGATAAAACGATCTGCGCTACAGGTCTGACGGGCTCCGTCGGTGTACTGATTACCGCTTTGGCAGGTTCAGAAGTAACGACAGGCGGAAGATCTTCAGTCCTGCTTTCCCCCTGTGGCGGACTCATTGTCAGGGTCTCAGGTTGTGCCTCCATTGTGAACATTTTATATGCAAGGAAACCGCCGGCACCTAACAATATTGCCAATGAAGCTGCTTTCGCCCATAGTGGTATGACAAAAGAGCGTCTTCGGGCAGCTTTTTGTCTGGCAACAAAGGAGTTCCATCCTTCATCGGCAAGATGACCGGAGTCGTAAGTGCCGAAAGCTTTTCCGACGTTCTCCATGAATATGTCGTCAAACTGTTTCATCGCTTCTCCCGGACGGGTTGAAATTCCTTTTATACAGTTCCCTGAGCATTTTCTTAGCCCTGGTCAGGTTCGACCTCGACGTTGACGTCGTAACACCCATTATCTGCCCTATCTCTTCGTGAGAATAACCTTCTATCTCGTACAGGTTAAATGTAACCTTATAATGATCGGGAAGCTGACGGAAAAGTAAAAGTATGTCCTGTGCCGACAGCTCGGAGCTTATCCGTGGTTCCGTTTCTTCTGCAGCTTCCAGATCGTCAATAGGCAGATGCATGCTGTGCTTTGCATTCCTTCGGTAGCTGTCGATGGCCGTGTTAACTAGTATCCTTCCATACCATGCCCTGAAAGGTTTTGACCTGTCGTATTGCCCGATATTGTCAAGCACTTTCATATAACTGTCGTTGACGATCTCCATGGCTTCATATTCATCCTTTGTGTACCTGATACAGACCGACATGGCAAATGAGAAATAGCGGCGGTAAAGTAGTTCCCGGGCCCGGACATCACCCTCCGAACAAAGCCTGACAAGCTCCAGGTCTGACAATTTTTGTTCATCTTCTTCTCTCCTTCTCATCAGGGGCATCCGGATTAAGTATTACCAAGATAACTTAATTCGGATGTTTTTATGATCTGATCTTTCAAATTTCTGCATCATCTGAAGCAAACCACTGAATGCAACTTTTCCTGTCGGAAACACCTGACATTTAAATATCTCATCTTCTGTCACCGGTTATGGGAATATGACTTATCTGAACAATATTCCCGGGATCTGAATAATTGTACTGGTAGATACCATCTTCTCCCACAAGCATAAGTATTCCGTTCACAGGTATTACATCGTAGGTGAAAAAATCGGGATAATGAGCAAGCTTGTTGTTTATTATATCGAGCGGATCGGACTTGTCGTATATTTTGAGTCCTGCCGTTCCGTCGCAGATGAAAAGCAGATCACCATCAATGCCCAGTCCGTGAGGATTATACATCGGGTACGATTTCACCAGATAGGGACTGGTAAGGGATGATATATCAATCACCTCCAGAAGGTTCTGGCCGTTGGCGCACCTGGTGCCGGTACGAAGCGTTACATAAGCATAGTCGCCGTCGGCGACAACCGGATCGCATGCAGTAATGTGATCGTAGGATGATATCTGCCTGGGCTTTGAAGCATCTGCAATATCATAAATGAGCAAGCCGGTGGTTGTCCCTATGAACATCCTGTCCTCAAGGCGGAATAATGTTTCCATATTACGTTGTACTTCCACACTGTCGACAACATTCATCTTTCCGGCATCGATAGTATTGACCGTTTTCAGCATCCAGGGGTGGGCGATAAGATAGAGATATTCACCGTTAAGCATGAACCTGGCCATTGAGCCTGCAGTGCCTGCCCCGGCAGACCATGAAGCTCCTCCGGATTCTGTGGAAGTAAAAACCATATCATGCCTGAAAATATTGTCTTCCCAGGTATTCCCTACTTCACGTTCCTCAGTTATGGTCCTTAGTTCCCAGTCTACAATAACGCCCTCCGACCTGTCGACCATGGCATAGGGATACCATATATCGCCTTCCGGAAATACTTCAGGAAAGATATTTTCAAGCCTTCCCACTTCAACCGGGTTCTCTATGTCGGTGATGTCGAGCGCAATAAGGTCGATAAAGCTGTCGGCAAACAGGATGTTTCCCCTGATGGCAATGTCGACGTTACCCATGATCTCATAGAAAGCTATCTTTTCGGGATTTGCCGGATCGCTATTATCGATGACATGAATGCCTTTGCTTACCTCATTAACAAACAGATAGTTATCCTTGAAATATATCTTCCCCGGCGTTGAAATGTCAATGGGGTCGCTGACGGTAAAGCTGCTGCGGAATTCATCGAACGACAAATATACAGGAACATTGGCCGTATATGTGATCTTTTCCATCGACTTGTCCACACAGCCGCCAAAGGATGCTGCCATTAAGACAAGCAGAAGGGTTGTTTTTGTGATGGTTTTCATTATAAGGATTATAAAGTTTTGATTCTCATTATATTATTGATAGTTGCTAGTTGCTGGTTGCT
>JAFGXX010000248.1 GCA_016936435.1 Bacteroidales bacterium | reverse complement strand
CTCGTTAGCTCATAAGGCCGGAGGCCTTAAAGTCCAATATCCACGGTAACGCCCGTGGAAAAGCTGCCCCTGTGTCACTTCAACCCCGGAGCGGGTTGAAGTGATCGGCTAAAAAAGATCTTTCAGTAGTAATTTTTTCAGAATTATATCCTATATTTAGACAGAAATAAATACCGGAATAACTTAATTATAACATAATTAACTATTATCCCGGCACAAGAAATCCTGATCGCAGCATACATATAAAACAATTAACAAACACGGCTAAAATACAGCTGTATGTTAAAAAAACTTCAAAAATGGCGATACGGCCGCCGCTATGGATATGAAGTCCTCTTCCGGAGACAGGATCACACCATAAGAGGCAGAACAGGAATCATCCTTGCCGACCTGGGGATGCCCGAACAACACGATCCTTCCTTCTATACCAGGTTCATGGATCATGTCTTCAGCTACTCCCTTCCATCATTTATTCATCCCATTGTGCTGACCGACAGGGGCATTGCCCTTATCGACCCGGGAAACCCCCTGGCACGTGAGTCCTTCATGCCAGACCATCTGGTCGATATGAAAGGCTCATTCACAAACAGGGAAGGCAGACCTTATGCAGAATGTAAATTCAAATGGAAAGCACCCGGGATGAAGAGAAACCCTTCCGACCATGGCTATTTCCTTTATAAAGGTGATGGCCCCGGCGGTGCCCCGGAAATATGCCAGAAAACCTCCGCCAAGGTGGCAGGATGGTATTACGGCCACCTCATCCCGGAGAAGAAGATCGCATGGGCCTCACAGTGCAGAAAAATTTACGACATGAGCTCGGCGATGCTGAGGGAGAAATACCCCGATGCAGTTATCCGTCATGCCCGCTATATGTACCCCGAATCGGTCAGGGAGGCTGTGGATCAGATGCTTTCCGAAGGTTGCAGGACCATCATATATCAATGTTTCTGCAACCCCGTCTATTCCGATTTCGAAGACTATTCACTGGCTCTGCCGATGGTTCATGAATATGTCGGTAACAGGGCTAAAGTCATCTGTGCTGACCAGCCCGGCAATCAGCCTCCATTACGGAAAGCCTACACCGACCTGGCCGCGGATGTACTATCGGAGATACCTTCCGGGGCAAGCCTCCTGCTGATCCTTTCACGACACGGCCATCCTTTCAGAAAAGAGACTCTCGACCTGCGGGCTCCGCAATACACTGTTCCGCTGGAAAAAGAAATGAGGGAACTTATTGAAATGAGACCCGGACGGAAAGAAATTGTATGGAGTAATGATGAATTTGCCGATGAATACTGGGATCCAAAAGCTAAAAAATTCTCAACATACATGGCATACCGTAAAGCTATCGACGAAGGTTTTTATTTCGCCGTCGAGATACCAGTCGATTTCATTGCCGAAAATACAGACCTGATGTTCCTTCATGCAATAAAAAAATTCAGGGCATTCAGGGAATACGACCCCTTTAAGCCTGTACCCTACCCCGACTGGGATAAGCCCCTGAGAAGGATCTTCAGGGAAGGACAGACAACAGGCATCTACGCAGGATGCCCTGTCGGCAAGTACAGCAGCCTGGTGGCAGAAGCTGTCTACCTTTCCGTGGCCGGAGTTCTGAACCAAAAGACATGAAAGGATGTTATGAAAATGAAAATGAAAAGATCCTTCATGACAGGCAAATGCACTGAACAGCCATGAAGCAGGAACCGCTCATAAAGAAACTCAGAGCCGGACTGAAATCTGACGAGACCGGGAATAAAGCCAACTCCCTGATCTTCCTTCATCATTATGGCTTCAATATACCTCTTACCTACTTTGTCACCACCCGGGCTTATGAGAGCTACCTGGCAGGAGACGATTCACTGAAGGAAAACCTGAAAAAGGAGATCGCGTCTCTTCCCGATAAAATATGGGCCGTACGATCTTCAACAACTGCCGAAGACTCTCATGAATTCAGTCTGGCAGGACAGTTTCAGACAGTGATGAACGTAAAAGGAAGTGACGACATCCTGGCCGCTGTCATAAAAGTCTGGGATTCAGCTTCATTTCTTAATGACAATGAATATATCAGGAAGACAGGGGTTTCATCTGTAAAATGCGGCGTGATAATACAGGAGATGATCCCTGCCCGTCTTGCAGGGGTGAGTTTCAGCAGAAACCCCGTTACAAACCAGGATGAAACTGTCATCGAGGCAGTCGAAGGCGCCGGTGAGGAACTGGTGCAGAAAGGAATCACACCCATGCGCTGGAGGATACGGAAAGATACTGTTAATGAAGGAGATGATCAGTACCCCGGGTTCCATGTGATCAGGAAAGTTGCTTCCGACACTCTGAAGCTGAAGCGCTACTACGGCAACCACATCGACATTGAATGGGTGTATGAAGGCAGCCACCTGTACTACCTTCAGCTGAGACATATTACTGCAAGACAGGATGTGGCGATTTATAGCAGCAAGATGGCCCGCGAGATGCTGCCCGGACAGATAAAACCTCTTGTATGGTCAGTCAATGTCCCGATGGTGAACAGCACCTGGATAGGCCTGCTGGAAGAGATAACCGGACCTCTTGACACCAAACCTGAAGACCTCGCAAAAACATTTTACTACCAGGCATATTTTAACATAGCCGTCCTTGGAAAGATACTTAGCAGGTTCGGCATGCCGCCCGACAGTCTCGAGAAATTCATGTCGGGAAGCGAGGGCGACGGTCACTCATTCAGTCCGGGTCCCCGGACAATCAGACATACTTTCAGGATTATCAGGTTCATAAGATCGAAGCTGGCATTCGAAAAAACCTTCCTGAAAGAATATGAAGAACTTAAGACTATATGTTCCGGTCATGCGGAAAAAATAGGCAAGGAGTTCTGGGGTGCTTCTTTCAGCCGGCTATACTCTATGCTTTTTGATACCGGACGCAGGCTGGCATATCTTAATATCATCATTCCGATGCTGGCGACGATGTATCACAAGAGCCTCAGAAAGAAACTCAGGAAGGCCGGACTCGATTATGACAAGCTGGACTTCAGAATAGACTTTCCTCAGTTAAAAGACTATGAGCCACTGCCATATATGCTGGAGATAAAAAAGAATATTGAAGCCCTGCCTGAGGAGATAAGGAGTAAATGCACTTCCATGGCTGCTATACGGAGCCTGCCGGAAACAGAGGGCATATCGGGAAGCATAGATCATTTCCTCAAGCTTTTCGGGCATCTCAGTGAAAGCGGCACCGACTTATCATACACCAAGTGGGAAGAAGATCCGGAAGGGGTTTTCAGGATGATCATCTCTTCTGAGGAGCAGACAATAAACAAAGAGCTGTTTACCCTCGAAAGTGCAAAAGAGAAGGGTGTCAGAATATCATCTTCACTGCGAAAAGCATATTTAAAGGCGGGTCGGTTCAAAGTTTACCGTGAACAGATAAGTTCTCTCTACATTTACGGTTACGGTTTGTTCCGTAAACTGTTCCTCATGGCCGGACAGGAAATGGTTTCGAAGGGTATCCTCGCTGATGCAGAGGAGATATTCTATCTGAACCTCAGCGAAGTGAATGGTATAATGAACTCCACAGAATCAGCAGAAGCCATCGGATATCATGAACGTGCAATTCAACGTAAGCGTGAAATGGATGATACGAAAGATATAGTACTTCCGGTAGTAATTTATGGTGAAGAGGCTCCATTACCAGAGACGGGAAGAAGCAAAAACCACTCCGGCACCGGGACATCTCCCGGCAGTTACACTGGCAAAACCAGGGTTGTGAAGAGCGTCAGCGAATTTGAGACGGTGTCGAGGGGAGATGTGATACTCATACCCTTTTCTGATGTAAGCTGGACCCCCGTGCTGGCCAGGGCGGGAGCCATAGTATCGGAGACAGGGGGTATGCTCTCCCACTGCTCTATCATAGCCAGGGAGATGGGTATACCCTCACTGGTGTCAGTACCAAATGCCTGTGCCATAGGCAGTGGATTAACCGTGACAATTAACGGATCAAACGGGATCCTGACAGTTCACGATTACGAATGATCCCTGATCTTTAAGCTTCATTTCAGGATAGCATATCTGAAAAGGCAAAAACTGTCGGGCTTATCGAGTTCGAAAGTAATTTCACCAGATCTGCCGGCTTTAGCACTGAATGTTTTACCGGCACCCAGAACCCGCTCAAATCTTATTCCGTCACCCTCACTGAACCATGTCCTGACTGCCGACCTTTTCTCAGAGTTCCTCTCCCTGAAAACCAGCATATAGCCTTCATTACCCTTCAATGACTGGAAACCTGTCCAGGAAGAGCCGTCGGGTTCCTCTCCTGCCGGCAGAATAGTACCTGAATGTATGTCAGACTGAATGCTCCTGTATTTCTTTATCAGATCAGCCGTTCTGAAAGCTTCCTCCGGCAAACCCGTCCCTTCGAACCAGGCCAGAGGCTGAGCCATCATCGTGATCGCAAACACATAATCGAAAGAATAATTTGCTGGACCGAAGGGATCACCCTTATAATTTGCCTGGTTCCTCCAGATATTGAGGAACTCTATCTGCAGCTTCTGCGCGGGAACATATTTTGAGAGCATCCAGAGATTGCGCAGAGTCTGGTAGGGGTAATAATTTTTCCAGTCGGTATAGCGGTTTTCAAGGAAGAGATTCCCATACTCTGTGAAATAATGATATCCTGCCCTCCTTCCTGCAGTAACGTCGAGGTTGAAAACGGCATTACCCTTAGTTTCCCTTACAACTTTATCGAGGAAGCTGCGGAAATTCACCTCTGATTTTTTATCCGGCAATTTCACACCGTCAATTTTGAAAGTCCTGATACCATATTTATTATACAGCTCTGTCAGGGCGTCTGCATCCTTTTCCCAGTTTATGTTCCCGTCGTCGGGACTGGGGTTGAACCAGACGCATACTTCTATGCCGAGCTGCCTTCCCTTCTCCACAACAGGTGAGAGTCCACGGGGGAATTTTACCGGATCAGGCTTCCAGTAGTCAGGGTTCCTCCAGATATTGTCAAAGGATCCTCCTTTAAAGGCCGAGTTTGCAGATCTCCCCGTCTGCCAGCCATCGTCGAGCTGAAAATGAGTGATGCCGAGTCGTGCTCCTGCCTCCAGCTCGGCCATTGCAAAAGCTTCTCCCACGCGTTTATCCTGGCTTCTGTCGCCCCAGGTATTCATTAAGATCATCTCATCCCTTCCGGGAATTAAGAGCCTCTGAGTCATCTGGTATTTTCTGAGGGCAAGAAGTAAACCGGGAGCGTCATCCGACAGGGCAAGTCCTGTGGCAACGGAATACACTCTCGTCCATCCGGAATCGTTAATATCTGACGGCGTGATCCCCATGCCTGTGGCCTTGACTTCGCCGTGTTTTACTGTAAAATCGTAGCCCGGATAATTAAGCTGGACTGATGATGCAGGTGCCTCCTTCAGCATGAAGAGACGGTCGCCGCTAATTTTGTTTTCAAGCAAGAGCAGATTACCTCTCATCTGTGTCTCCTGCCTGTAAACCAGGCGTCTGTATTCCTGAACCAGCGTGTTATTTCTGTCGGTGATGTCGAAGAACTCCGCAGAAGTGGCTTCCCAGTGCATGCCTTCTGTCTTTATCAAATCGATGGTCACCCTCGAGACTTCTTCCTGGAGACGGGCTTCTTCCGACTCAATATTCCTGAGGTCTCCCTGATTCAGCGAAGCCTGCATTGTACCGGTGTATTTTCCTTTCAGCCAGAGTTCGCAGCCGAATGCCGGGCAGCCGGGGAAGATTCTGAACACCCTTTTTACCGACAGATGACCGTCTGATGAAATTACAGTCACACTCAGGTGGGCAGCCCGTACAGGACTGGCATCAACTTCGCTGATCTCAATGGTCCCATTAACCGGAGAACCTGATCCTGTGGAGGCTAAAGCAACATTTGGCCTTGTATCGGCTAAGATGACTGATCTCCCGGAGCTTATATCTCCGAAAGCAAGTCTTATGAGGTTTCCGTTGTTCCAGAGATATTTTGCAAAGACGACGTCATTCTTAAGTGTCAGCGTGTCGTTACTGAGGCCGGCCTGACATTTATCCGGCAACTGGCAATATGTAACTCCCGGGAACACTAATACCAGTAAGATCAATAACAGGGATTGCTTCATCAGCTAAAAGATATAAAGTTGAATGGTAAATAATTGCATCTTATCTTGTGTATGGAACCGTTCCGGTCTCATCAATAGTGTATCCCCACTTCTTAATATATTCCTCTCCGTTCAGAAACTCATCATCTGTTTTTACTAGAAGGTTGCTGAGATCTCTTTCAAGACGTTTTCTGATTTTGCTGGTTGACGGATCATTCACCAGGTTGGTCATCTGATAAGGATCCCTGAGGTTATCGAACAGCAGCCAGGGGCCTTTGAGATCTCTTACATAAGTATATTGTTTTGTGCGGACCCCGCGGAATTCTTTTCCGCCTATATTCCTTGTGTATTGTCCGAAAGGATGATAACAGGCTACCAGTACGGCATTTGTTCTGTCCTTTGACCTGCCTGTCACTACTGCCGATTTATCATCACCTTCAGCAGAAGAAGGAACGGGTAGTCTGCAAAGACCAAGAATAGTGGGCATTAGGTCGGGTGTACCTATAAGCATATCTGTATTTCTGCCTTTATTTCCTAAAACGGCAGGGTATTTCACCAGGAGAGGAACACGGATGGATTCTTCATAAGGTCGCTGCTTGTTGTTATAGCCGTGCGATCTTATCATTGCTCCATGGTCAGAAGTGAAAATAAAAATGGTATTCTCTTCAAATCCTGCATCGGCAATAGCCTGCTGCAAAACACCGATACAGCTGTCGAGTGCGGTTATGTGAGCATAATATCCAATCAGATCATTCAAAGCACTTTTTTTCATCTCTTCAGGCACATTAGCCCTGATTTTCAATTCTTTCTCACGGTATATTTTCTTAAGGTGTTCAGGAGCTTTGTTGAAAGGTGTATGTGGCGGTCCCCAGGATAGGAAGAGGAGAAAAGGTTTACTGTTCCCTTTTCTGGAAGATATGTATCCGGCTGCATCATCAGTCTGGGCATAGGCATCATAGCCTTCCCATTTTCTCTTCTCATCGTTGCTGTCCCAATAATAAGAATTATAATAATCATGGGTACATTCGAGCACTTTCCAGTAATCGAAGCCATGTCTTCTCTCTTCAGGAATAAGAGAGCTCCGGCCATGTCCGTCGAGGTGCCATTTCCCGATATAGGCAGTCTCATAACCTGATGCGCTGAATATTTTTGGCATAGTAAGAGTCTCAGGATCAAGCAGGACGTCATTAACAAAGACGCCTGTGTTCAGGGGATAGCGTCCTGTGAGCATGCTTCCGCGATAAGGGCTGCTGACGGGGCATACCGATATTGCATTGGAAAAAACGACCGATTGTGAAGCAAGTCTGTCGATATTGGGTGTGATCACATCGTCGTTTCCCTTGAAGCCAAGATCGCAGGCTCTCAATTCATCGGCGAAGACAAATACCACATTGGGCGCCTGTGCTGTGATGCTGTTTGCAAATACGGCTGAAAAGCCCAGGGCGGCGAGGGCAGAAAAGCTGCTGAATATATTTTCCTTCATGTGATAAAGATTAGAATATCTATCAAAGATAAGAAAGATAGAAACAAAAATTTTGAGGCTTGCGTAACCGAGAGATAATATACCTTATAAGCCGAGTACCCTTTTCAGATCATCAATCTGAACATTCCACAGGGATATATCGTCGTCCTTCTCTCCGGCTTCTGCAAAATCGGTTATCAGGAGTGCAAGGCTCGACGTCAGTTCCTCGACGTTGATACGGAATTCGAAAAAGTTTGAATCTTCATCGTAGTCGTCGACCCATTCGAATCTTACAAGTTTGTTTTCTTTCATGGCACTGAGGCGTGCCTTTGACTCGGATTTATTCCATACGAAGGTGAATATATCGCCCTCGACGGTCACATCGTCGGCGAACCACTCTGACAGTCCTTCGGGGGTGCTCAGTCGGGAGAAGAGGACTTTCGGGGAGCAGTTAAGGGTGTATTCAAGGTCGTATTTCAATTTCATCCTTTTTACCGTGAGATAACTTCACGGCAATATAGAAAAAATAATGAAACATAAAAATATTCGTGTTGTTAATTAATGCTAAACTCT
>JAFGXX010000056.1 GCA_016936435.1 Bacteroidales bacterium | reverse complement strand
GCAGGGCGCAGGGCTCAGAGCTAAGAGCCAAGTGTTGCAACCATCACTGCCTTGATTGTATGAAGCCTGTTTTCAGCTTCATCAAAGACTATAGAATGTTCTGATTCGAATATTTCTTCAGTCACTTCCATACCATCGAGCCCGAATTTTGTATATATCTCCTCTCCCACTTTTGTTTCCCTGTTATGGAAAGCCGGAAGACAATGAAGGAATTTAACATTATGATTGCCTGTTTTCTCAATCACGGTTCTGTTAACCTGATACGGATGAAGCAGTTTTATCCTTTCTTCCCACACAGAGTCAGGTTCTCCCATAGAAACCCAAACGTCGGTGTAGAGGAAATCAGCACCTTTAACTGCTTTTTCGACATCATCGGTAACAGTGATCTTTGCACCGGTCTGAGCTGCAACTGCCCTGCACGTTTCAACAAGTTCAGCTGAAGGCTGGTATTCCAATGGTGCCGCTATCCTGAAGTCGATACCCATTTTCGCCGATCCGGCCATAAGTGAATTACCCATGTTATAACGGGCATCTCCCAGATAACAAAAAGTCATGCTGTTCAGAGGTTTCGACGAGTGTTCCTGCATTGTGAGAAGATCGGCCAGAACCTGTGTCGGATGAAATTCATTCGTAAGTCCGTTCCATACCGGTACTCCGGCATACTGAGCCAGTTCCTCTACAATTTTCTGACCGAATCCCCTGTACTCGATACCGTCATACATCCTCCCGAGTACCCTTGCAGTGTCTTTCATTGACTCCTTATGTCCTATCTGCGAACCGGAAGGTCCGAGATAAGTTACACATGCACCCTGGTCGAAAGCTGCAACCTCGAAGGCACAACGGGTTCTTGTGGATGCCTTTTCGAAAATAAGGGCTATATTCTTACCCTTTAAACGGAGCTTCTCCCTTCCCTCATTTTTTGCTTTCTTAAGGTCAGCAGAAAGCTCAAGAAGATACAATATTTCCTCAGGGGTGAAATCCAGTAATTTAAGGAAATGCCGGTTTCGAAGATCGGGTTTCATGATAATTTTTTTGAAAATGTATAACTGTTTAAAAGATACTCCGGTGCGAAGATAAAAAAAATAATAAAGACCTGGGACAGCAGAACTCAGCGTCTGTCGTCCTCATATTCCATGGTGATTTTGGATCCGTACCTGGTGTCTGCAAGCTTGAAGGCCTCGGTAATGACTCCCATTTTCCCTCCTCTCTCCAGAAAATTCAGACAGGCCCTGATCTTTGGTTCCATGCTTCCCTTCGCAAACTGCCCTTCATTCAGATATCTTAGTGCATCGGCATAATTAAGAAATTCCTTAACCTGCTGGTCCGGTTTTTTGTAGTTAATAAATACATAGGGAACATCGGTCAGAATATAGAACTCATCTGCACCGATAAGCGACGCAAGCAAAGAAGAAGCCATGTCTTTATCAATAACAGCCTCAGCCGGACGTACATCATTCTTCTCATCGATATAAACAGGGACACCTCCGCCTCCTGCTGCGATCACTATATTTCCCTTTCTGGCCAGATCTCCTATTATCCGGTGATTCATTATATCTTTTGGTTTGGGTGATGGAACGACCCTTCTGAAACCTCTCTCATTCTTTACTTCCTCCTTAAACAACCAGCCTTTTTTAGCAGCCAGAATATCAGCTTCTTCACGGGAATAAATTTTCCCTATCCGCTTCTGCGGATCGCTGAAAGCAGGATCCCGGATGTCGACTATTACTGAAGTAACGAGACAAACGACATTTTTAACTATCCCGTGTTTCTTCAGAACATTCCGTAACATTCTCTCTATCATGTAACCTATGCCCCCCTGTGAATCAGCAACACAAATGTCTACAGGCATCCGGGCAATATTGTATACCTGTTCTCCGGCATCATTTCTCATCAGAATATTTCCTACCTGTGGTCCGTTCCCATGCGTTATTACGAGATCATAACCTTCGTTTAAGAGGAAAACAAGGTTTTCGAGTGTCTCGGTCGTATTATCCTCCTGCTCATCTATAGTTCCTACCTGATCTCCTCTGAGAAGGGCATTTCCGCCCAATGCAACAACGGCAAGTTTATTTTCCATAAATCAATCTTTAAGTATCAGCGGGAACCTGTCTGCGTTAAGCCGGGAGAAAACTCCGGTAAAAAGCCCGCCTAATACAAAGCTATCAAATTACCGGACAAATAATAAAGTGAAAGCATAATATAAAATACAGCCGTTATGAAGCGGGTATAAAAAAAATGCTATTTTTACATAATTCTAAAACTGAGGTAAGTGAGATTCAGACCAGGCTTATTAATTGCAGTGATCATTGCAATTACAGGTTTTTCCTGCAAGCAGAAGGGTGGAAGGGAAATTAACGAGGGTGAAATACATTATTCCATTGATTATCAAGGCAATGTTGGGTCATATAAAGGGATAATGCCAAAAACTCTCATTGTCTCATTCAAGGATGACAAGATACTCTTTGATATATCTTCACCTATAGGTAACTCGGGCATTTTCACCCTTACCAATCCCGAGCAGGGGATTTACGATACCTATATCAGCCTGTTATCATGGAGATATTACTACGCAGCCAAAGAAGGAGAAAAGCCCCCGGGGTTTGAGTCGATGGAAGGCATGCAGGTCAGGAAGATCAGTAAGACAAAGGAAATCTGCGGATTCAAATGCTCCGGTGCCGAAATAAGCTTCCCGACTGACAGGGACAGGACCTATGAGGTATGGTATACAACCGAAATTGATGTTAAAAACCCAAACATCTCAAATCCTTTTAATGAAATAGACGGGGTACTGATGGCCTTCTTCTTCTTCATGGGCGATGCTCAGATGTACTTTAATGCCGAAACCGTATACCGAAAGGAGATCCCGGATAAGACATTCGAAAGGAGGGATAAATTTCAAAGGATTTCAAAAGCAGAGATTGACAAATTTATCTATAAGCTGATTAGTCTCTGACAGCACTTCCGACTCCCTGTAATCCGTATATTTTTTTATTAACTTTGCATTGCATTTTTGCCAACCGACATGAGCAGGGAAAAAGAAAACAATTCAAAGAAATCGGTCAAATCAAGCCTTGAAAAGAAAAAATCCAAATCATTCTTTTCTGACGAGCGTATCAAATTCCTTACAGGGATTCTGATAACAGGATTCGCTCTTTATCTCATAATAGCATGTATTTCATATCTTTTCAACTGGAAGCCGGACTCCAGCCTGAATAGCGCAGATGTACTTTCGGGCCCGGATATAGTTGTGAAGAACCAGGGGGGTAAAGCCGGACATTACCTGGCCTGGCTGATAATAAGAAACGGCTTTGGTCTGGGAGCTTTCTTTATTCCCCTGATCTTCGGGGCTGTCGGACTCCGCATGCTAAATTTCCCGAAGATCAGACCCTGGAGTCTGTCTGTAAGGTTTGCTTTTGCCGCTATCATCCTTTCGCTTATCCTTGGTTATGCAGGAGGACAGGAAAACACTTATCTGGGAGCCGGACCGGGAGGAGCACAGGGATACAAAGTGACCAGCTGGCTGAATGCTTTCCTGGGGAAACCCGGGACCGGTATACTTCTCGGACTGGTTACCATCACCTACCTGATTGTGGCCCTTAAAATACATCCTTCACGTTTCAGTATTAGTATGCCTGAATGGATATCGAAGATTAGCAGTCGGAAAAAGAACAAAGAAGAATCATTTAATGACGGGAATGGATCAGAAGCTTCAGCTACACTCCTGCATTCAGGGGACATAAATGAGGATAAGTCAGATAAAACGCAGCAGGAATATGGCTTTGTAGTCAGGGAGAGGTCTAAGCCTGAAGATCGT
>JAFGXX010000055.1 GCA_016936435.1 Bacteroidales bacterium | reverse complement strand
AACCGGCTGAATCGCAAAAAATGGCTGCTGACTACCAGGGTCCGACACGAATATATTACGATCTTGAAAACAGGATACACACCCATCTGCCCCTGCCAATCTATAAATGCCGTGGCGCAGGTAAAATTGTAATGCGGATCGAGGTAAGTCAGAAAGGTATTGTTGAATCAGCACAGATCATCAAAGATGAAAGTACCACTGACGACATCTGCCTGATTGAGACTGCTGTAAAAACAGCACTCATGTCGAGGTTCAATGCTGATCACAACGCACCTGTCACACAAACGGGCAGCTTAACCTACCATTTTGTAGCTCAATAATTTGCTGATTGGAAGTTGCTTTCTTCTGCCATGAAGAAAAGGGAAATATTCCTTCCTAAAATTCAGGCATTAAATTAAGGGAAAAGTGTATTCGCATTGTAATCGAAGGGTTCTATCAGAGCAGCTGTGTTCCTGTCTGCACGGCGATCCTTTATCAGAGGTCCTATCGTATGAGCTTTGAGCACTCCATCCTCTGACGGTTTAAGAAGGTCCTTTATCACATTTAATGGAAGGGATGTATCCAGCCACTTGTTCTCTTCAGTAGGTTTAAGAATTACGGGCATCCTTTTGCCGGAGTTATGTATAGCCGCCATCAGTTCATTTGCTGCCGTTGTTACGATAGAGAAGGTATAAATGTCCTCGCCTGTACCGGAATGGACCCATTTACTGTAAAGCCCTGCCAGTGATAGTATTTTCTCTCCTGCAGCGTAAATATACCAGGGGACCTTGAGATTTCCTCTGTGCTGCCATTCGAAGAATCCCGATACGGGAATTATGCATCTCATGGTCCGGAATGATTCAGCGAATGAAGGTTTGGTATCTATTGACTCTGAACGGGCATTGAATGTTTTCATCCTTATTTCGCCGGCATCCGATGATGATTTCACCCATGAAGGTATCAGTCCCCATTTAAGAATATCGATATAGCTATCATTGCCAGAGCATATTGCAGGCAGTTCAGGCAGGCTGAAAGCATGGTAATAATAGCTTGGTTCGTAACGGTATTTGGCAGGAAAGCTGATCCCGTATCTCTCCTCTATTTCCTCCTTCACAAGGTTAACATTAACAGTAAAGCACATTATGATGATGTTAACGTATCAATAAGTGATGGTTTGAGAGGCAGGGGAAGGGAATAGTTGAAAAGGTCTTCCTCCGGCCATCTTTTTATCTGATGTAATACTTTATACATCAGGTTATTGATAGAGGTGTAAATTTCTGGGCCATTCCAGGCACTTGAATTAAAGAGAACAACCCAGCAGGTACCATCGGGCAGGCGTTTCATAACTGCCGCAGTTCCCGGGAATGAACCTGTTCTCCACCATGTGCCGTTGTAAACCGTTGTTTTCCACCCCACCGGGGCATATCCGTTTCCGTTATCGGTCATAAAGCTGATACTCTCGGGTGAAAGAATGTCGGGATGTGAAGGAAATCCGTCAATTGCCAGCATCAGCCGTATCAGGTCGGGAGCTGTAGCAATCCATGCGCCGGCTCCTCCAAGTGCCTCTATATCGTTCCCCCCGTAATTCGGAGGCAGCATATCTCCTGTTCCGTACACAGATGGCTTTGCAGGTACATCTACAGGAGTGTGGTACGAGACTTCGAAAGGAGCTTTCCTGTCGGGGAGGTTTTTTGCCAGTTGCATGTCGAAGACTCCTACAGGTTCTAGTATTGCTTCCCTGCAAAAATCTTCATATGGCATTCCTGAAACTTTTTCTATTACCAGCCCGAGAATTGCATAACCGAGATTTGAATAGGCTTTTCCGGTGCCAGGCGTGAAATGGAGCCGCCGGTCGAGGGCAAACCTGATTATCGTTCGTGTATCGGCAGGAGGCTTCACTCCCATGGCTTCGGCAATATATACCGGCATAAACATCTGATCGCCCCAACGGGTGGTCCAGCCTCCCTCATGACCAAGCAAATGGGCTACAGTAATCTTATATGCCCTCTGATCGCGGGGATTATCAAAAAAAGGATCATTCAGGATAGCTCCGGGACCGAAAACCCTGTCGTTAAGTGAAAGTTTCCCTTCCTCGGCAAGCTTCATCACGGCAACTGCGGTAATGAGTTTTGAGATACTTGCTATCCTGAATTTATGATAGGGCTGAACAGCTTCGCGGGTAGTAGTATCAGTAAAACCGAAGCCCCGGGCGTAAACAAGCCGCCCGTCCATGGAAACAGCTACAGAAGCCCCGGCAATTGACCACTTACGCATGAAGGAACTGACACTTCTTTCGGCTGCAGCATACTCCGGACCCGAAGAATGGATGTTCGAAAGCCTTATGTTTTCAGGCATAAGCTTGTCGGCGACATTATTGGTCCTTTTTTCAGCTCCGGGGTTATAACTTACCAGAGAAACAAGTAACGCTACAAAAAATATTTTCCGCTTTTGTGACAACTTCGGAATTATTTGTTACGGTGCAAAAATAAAAAGTATTCGCCAAGGTTTAAAAAAAATATGATTTTAAATAAAAACCCGGATCGGGCGGCAATAAAAACAAGGCTCCTGTATCACGAATAAAAAATTAAAAAATTAAATTTGTAATTATGATAACAGGTGGTGTGGCACTAAAAAAGATTCTTACTGCATTCGGAGTCCTCTTTATTGTTTACAGTTCCTCTGCCCAGATAACAAGCAAGGATACTGCCGACTATCTGCCGGAGTTTTATGATGGAGCAATCGACTATAATCTGATGATTGCTGCCTCCAAAGGTCTTGACACTGAAATTGAAAGACTTATCCTCCGGGGCGCCGATGTTGAAGCAGAAACAGAGGAGGGGGCCACAGCCCTTACTATTGCGGTGGCAAATATAAAACCTTATGCGGTAAACACTCTTTTGATGTATAATTCAGATCCCAACAAGGAATCTGCAAATAATGAAACCCCGCTGCTGATAATCCTGAGACGGCTTGTCGCTGTCGAAGCCAGAGAACAAAATGTGATGAGCGATTTCCTTGTAGCCCAATGTCTTGAAATTGCCGAATCGCTCATCAGGTATGGTGCCGATATCGATTATCGGGACAACTATGGGGTAACGGCTCTCAACTATGCGTCGATATACGGAAGCTTCCGTTTTGCCGACCTGCTGATATATTATATGGCCGATATAGATAAAAAGGCAAACGACGGCACTACTCCGCTAATAGCCGCAATATGGGCCGGCCATGCAAATATTGCAGACCTGCTCGTTCAGAACGGTGCAAACCTGGAGGCCAGAGACGACATCGGGTTCACTCCTTTTCTTACTGCGGCACAGAACGGCGACACACTCCTGATCAATTATCTCAGGAAGAAAGGGGTCGACATATATGAGACTGATTATAACGGATGGGATGCATTAAGCCTTTCAATAAAACATAACCATATCGATGCGGTCAGACTACTTCTTGACGCAGGCGACCAATGGACAAAAGTTGAAAGACAGGGACTGAATTATTATAATGTGGCTGTGAAATTCGGTCGTGATGAGATTCTTGAAATCCTGCACGAGAGAAGTTTCCCCGGGAAATATTCACCCAGGATAAACCAGGTGAATATCTCTCTTTCGTCTAAATTAACTCTGCGGGACATATACTCCGGTATGAGCTTCTTTTTCACCGAACCCTGGCACAGAATAGGCATAGTGGCAGGTTTTGACACCAAACTATGGCAAACCCGGGTACTTGTTCAGGAATCAAAAACTGTTTACTATCAATATCCTGACAGAAGTTCAATAGTTTATGCAGGGCTTTTCAAGGAAATCCCCCTGACGGAAAACCCGCTTAAAAGTAACTGGTTTGCTACAGGCTCTCTATCAGGGGGCTATTTCTTCGGAAACAGGTTCGAGGGTTCGGAACGAGGCCCGGAAAACAGGTTTCTTGTAATACCTGCCGTTTCGCTTAAATGGCAGAAGGAAAATTTCAGCATATATGGCGCTATGGAATACACCCGAACCGGTTTTTACAAGACCGGTCCATTCTGGTTAAGAATAGGCCTTTCCTATAATTTTGATTTTCTGTATGGAAGGACACCCGTTAAAGTTATAAGATGGTATTAAGAGGCATAAAAAGGACCATTGGAGGAGTAGTATTGTTTTCGATGCTGACAGCCTTCTTTTCGTGTGAGGAATTTATTATTGTGGATTGCGAAGAATGCGTGGAAAATGAACCTGTTGAAGTGTATCTTATCATGCAACTGGATATAAATCAAACAGGTGTGGAAGTAAGCATTTATGAAGGTTTCGTCGAAGACAGTATTCTGTTTCACAGGTTCACAAGCTATTCAGAGGAAGCATACTATAAGGCACCCATGAACAAATCATATTCCTTAACTGCAAAGTATATGATTAATGATATGACATATTATGTGGTAGATGCCATCACACCACGGCTTGTTTACGAAAAAGAAAAATGCTCTGAACCCTGTTATTTTGTTTATGACAGGAAGGTTAATCTGAAGCTCAGAAAAGAATAATCCCAATGAAATATGATCAGCCCTTGTATGTAAAGAGCGGATTTCCTTTAAGCCCTTCCTCCTTTATTTTT
>JAFGXX010000054.1 GCA_016936435.1 Bacteroidales bacterium | reverse complement strand
AGCTATCGGGATCCATGGTCACATCCATGGTAAATTCCGCAGTGTTGCCTCAACCCCGGAGAGGGTTGAAGAAACATCAGGTCATACTGTCCACAGATGTTATCGTGGACAGTGATAGTCTCAGGATAGAAAACAGAGATATCAGAAAAAATCGTAGACTTCCAGTTCCGCGACATCCATACCTTCGGCGATCAGAACCTTCTTTATATCCTCAGGCATATGCCTTAAGCCTGTGAGCCTGGCACACAGCTCTTTTTTTGCTGAAGAACCATCGGTTATGCATTCATGAATGAACCCGTCCATAACCCTTAGCCGGAGATGAATTGATTTACCCTGAAACAACAGGGATCTTTCCAGATCATATGGAGGACCGTAGGCATAGTTCCAGTCCCAGCTTCTGTATTTTGAAAGTGCCATTTTTTCTATCTCTTCCCTTTCCGGGGGAGAAAGATTTACGATAGTATTACCCTTCATGCCGGTAAAATATTCAAACATGGCTGTAACAAAACCGTTCATCGACATACCCGGGATCCTGGCTGCAAGATTCATCACTGAAGAAGGATTTGAGCTGACGGCCTTTGTGATATAAGCCGATGTATCCTTCCGGAGAGAAGCACGCAGGCTTGCCAGATCGGACCCAAACAGCAGCGTCCCGTGGTGAAGCACCCTGTTTCTGAAAACGTGCTCGGCATTCCCCGATATTTTGAGCCCGTCAACTTTCAGGTCGTTCTTTCCCTCAAACCTGGCTTCCACACCCAGGCCGGCAAGGAAATTTATCACCGGGAGAGTATATTTCCTGAAATCGATCTGCTTTCCCTCCGAACTGTTCAGGATGAATGAGAAATTCAGGTTACCACTGTCATGAAATACAGCTCCTCCTCCCGATATCCTTCTGATTACGGGGATATTATTCCCTGCAACGAATGCCGTATCCGTTTCCCTGTGGGCAACCTGATGCTTTCCTATGACCACGGAAGGGTCGTTGACTGAAAGCACCAGAAACTCATCTTCCCTGTTTTTCAGCAGGTATTCATCAACAGCCAGGTTGAAGAAAGGATCGGTTGATATGAGATAAATACAGAGCATATTTTCACTTACCCCCCACCCCCCCTGATGGGGGGCAAGAAAATCACTTTTTCTCTTTAATCCGGGTTTTGACCCCCCTTCAGGGGGGCATGGGGGATCCTTTTAAAAAGTATCTTCGTTTCCGTCAAATCATACAGCCAGTACACTCCCCATCCCACCAGTGACCCCAGCATAGCCCCGCATATAACGTCGCCGGGGAAGTGGACTCCGAGGTAGACCCTGCTATATCCAACAATTGACGCCCAGATAATTATGGCAACGGAGTACCAACGTTTTTTAATGAACATAAGGCTGAGCACCGCCACGTTGAATGAATTGGCGGCATGCGACGACACGAATCCGTAAAGTCCTCCGCATTCCCCGTTTACAAGGTGTACCAGTCCCTGAAGTTCCGGGTCGTGACAAGGCCGGAGCCTCTGAAATACATTTTTGAAAAGATGCACGGAACTCTGGTCGGCAAGAGCCACTGCGAGGATGATAAAGAGCAGGATAAGGGGAAACCTTTTCCGGTATTTAATCCCAATGGTTATAAGAATGGCAAGGTACAGAGGTACCCATATAATTTTTCCGCTGATGGCATACATAACCTGGTCCCAGAACGGAGTGTTCAGCGAGTTAAGAAAAAGAAACAGCTCTTTATCGAGGTTCTCCAGCATCGTCTTATTTTACTGTCCGGTCATCACCTTCCACAATATATTCTTCAGGGTATCGGTACCCTGGTGCGTAATGGAAGAAATGAACACTGAAGGGATCTCCGGGAGATCTTTTTTCACTTCCTGCATCAGTTCCTGGTCGAGAAGATCCGATTTCGATATTGCCAGAACCCTTTTTTTATCGAGAAGGTCCGGATTATACATCTTCAGTTCATTGAGGAGTATTTCATATTCCCTGCGGATATCGCTGCTGTCGGCCGGCACCATGAACAACAGTATGGAATTTCTTTCTATATGCCTGAGAAACCTGACTCCCAGCCCTTTACCTTCGTGAGCACCTTCGATAATACCGGGTATGTCGGCCATCACGAATGATTTGTTGTCGTGGTAGCTCACTATTCCCAGATTCGGGACAAGAGTAGTGAAGGGGTAATCGGCGATTTTTGGTTTTGCCGCCGACATCACCGACAGGAGAGTCGATTTGCCTGCATTTGGAAATCCTACAAGTCCGACATCGGCAAGAATTTTCAGCTCCAGTATGAACCATCCCTCCTCACATGGTTCTCCCGGCTGTGCATAGCGGGGTGTCTGGTTTGTTGATGACTTGAAATGTACATTTCCCAGTCCTCCTCTTCCTCCCTTTGCAATTATCTTCTCTTCGCCGTGTGCTGTTATCTCGAACAGCATCTCCCCGCCATCTTCGGTGCGGGCGACAGTTCCCAGAGGCACCTCTATCACGACATCTTTACCGTCGGCTCCCGTCGACTGCTGTGCTCCACCCGACACACCGTTTCCTGCAAAAATATGACGCTGGTACCGCAGGTGCAGCAGCGTCCACATCTGATCATTTCCCCTGACAATGACATGACCACCCCTGCCACCGTCGCCGCCGTCGGGACCTCCCTTGGGGATGAATTTCTCACGTCGCAGGTGCGCTGAGCCAGCCCCTCCGCTGCCGGAGCGGCAGAAGATCTTCACATAATCGACAAAGTTGGATCCGGTCATACCTTCGTGCTTTGGTTTTATCTCTGTGTAACTCAGTGGATCTCTGTGGCTCTCTGTGTAAATTCTTTATTGTTCTTTGGTTACACGCAGATACACGGAAGCCTTCGCATCGCTCAGGCTGACACAGAGTTACACAGAGGAGCTTATATCCGCTCTTTAATTAAATTACTTAATCTGGCAAAGATCTCATCGATCGTACCGACTCCGTCGACAGGTTGATAGATTCCTCTCTGACGGCAATAATCGATTATCGGTTCTGTTTTTTCCCTGTAGACGTCGATACGGTTTTCAATGACTGCAGGATCTTTATCGTCAGGTCTGCCAGACAGCTCCGCTCTAAGCATCAGTCTTTTGACAAGTTCATCATGATCAACTTCCAGAACCAGCATGCAGTCAATCTTCATGCCCCTCTCATTGAGCATGTTCTCAAGGGCTTCTGTCTGTGCGACCGTTCTCGGAAAACCGTCGAAAAGAAAGCCTGCTTTATTTTTTGTTGAGTCTGTCATTGCAGCTATCATTTCAATCACAACTTCATCGGGGACCAGCTCACCCTTCGACATTATTGAGCTCATTTTTTTGCCCAGGTCCGTACCGGCTGCTATCTCTGCCCTGAGCATATCGCCCGTTGAAAGGTGCATGAGATTGAATTTTTCAGCCAGTTTCACCGACTGTGTTCCCTTTCCGGATCCCGGAGGGCCAAAAATCAGAAAATTTACCATCGCCATTGGTTAATAGTTATTATAATTTATTAATAGTTATTCTTTTACAAGAGTATATACTGAAGGAAGGTTTCTTCCGTAACCGTCATAATCGAGGCCGTAACCTACAACAAAGTCGTTTGGTATTTTAAAACCCACGTAATCGGGTGCCTGGGTCCCGTTATAAGCTCCGGGCTTGAACAGAAGAGTTGCTATCCTGATGTCAGCTACCTTCCTGGTCTTCAGCTGCCCGTATATAAGTTCCAGGGTGTTTCCCGTATCGACAATGTCTTCAATGACCACTACGTGCATGTTGCTTATATCTTCATTCCAGCCAATTAGTTCCTTTACTGATCCTGAAGAGTTTGTTCCTTCATAAGAGGCCAGTTTCACAAAGGATATTCTGGCTCTGAGCTTTATCTGCCTGAAGAGTTCAGCTGCAAAGAGAAATGCCCCGTTAAGTATCCCCAGGAAAAGCACATCCTTCCCTTCATAGTCGCGGTTTATCATTTCAGCCATTTCCCTTATCCTGGCATTGATGACATCGGAGCTGATCATCTCCCTGAATTTCTTATCCTTTATGACTGTCTCCTTCATGCTGATATTTTGAATTTTAAGACGGTGTGAAAATATGAAAATAATAGCTTATTTTTGTTCAGTTTGCATGGAAAAATGAAATAAGCGACTATATGGAACCACTGGTAAGCATAATAATGGGAAGTACTTCCGACCTTCCGGTCATGGAAAAGGCCGCGAAGATACTGAACGATTTCAGGATACCTTTTGAGATGAATGCCCTTTCAGCCCACAGGACCCCCGAAGAAGTTGAGAAGTTTGCCAAAGGCGCTGCAGGAAGAGGAATAAAGGTCATCATCGCGGCTGCAGGGATGGCTGCACACCTTCCCGGAGTCATTGCTTCCATGACAGCTCTGCCCGTTATAGGTGTTCCCGTGAAAGCCTCCCTTGAAGGCCTCGACTCAGTGCTTTCGATCCTTCAGATGCCTCCCGGAATACCTGTTGCCACCGTCGGTATCGACGCAGCACAGAATGCGGGTATCCTGGCAGCACAGATAATCGGGACAGGCGATCAGGAGGTGATGCAGGAGGTGCTGAAGTTCAAGGAAAGCCTCAAAAAGAAGATCGTCGATGCTAACCGGGAGCTCGGGGAGCTAAAGTTTCCTTTTAAGACAAACTGAGTAAGGGCTGATTTAGTAAGTTGGCAATTGGCATCCCGATACTATCGGGAGGCAGTTGGCAAAAGGCAGTCAAGGAGCGGTAGCGACGAAGTTCCGCGAAGCGGAATGGCAGTTGGCAAAAAATCCGAAATCCACAATCCAAAATCCGAAATTTCTTCCTATCTTTATAAGATATACTGAAACATTTGTACTCGCTGCACAGGATAATTGTTTCACTTTTAGTCTTTTTCTCTTTTCACGCAGCCTTTTGCGATAATCCCTATATTATCAGGGGAGGACCGGGAGAAGCAGGAATGGGGTCGGTATGTATTATGCGGCCCGGCTTCTGGTCTTCATTCAGCAACCAGGCACTCCTGGCTCATAACCGTTCACCGGGTTTAGGATTCAGTTACGAAAACAGGTTCAGCATACCAGAACTTGGAACTGCCACAGCTGCAATTGTCATCCCGGTAGCGCAAAGCAGCATGGGTATAACTTACTCCCATTTCGGGTATCCCGAATTCAGAAGATCGGCTGTCGGTGCACACTGTGGCTTGATATTGTCAGAAAATATTTCTGCAGGCATAGGGATAGACTATTTCAGCGAAAAAGCATCAGGGGATTATGAAAGTTTCAGATCGGCGACATTTGAAGCTGGATTGTTCATCCGGGCTTCGGAAAAAGTGACGGCAGGGGTTCATCTCTTCAATCCTCTGCCCAACTCTCTCAGGAAAACTTTTATGCCTTCCACGCTCAGGGCGGGAGCGGGCATCCGGCTCAACAGTATGCTGTTCGCAGGTGCTGAAGTTGAAATGACAATGGGGCAGAAACTGATCTTGAGGGCAGGATTTGAATATATGCCCGCTAAGAATATCTCGCTGCGTGGTGGATTCTGCACCGAAAACACTTCCTTTTCCTTCGGGCCGGGATACATGCTCAGATGGCTCAGGATTGACCTCAGTTTCGTTACCCATGAAAGACTCGGTATCACCTCCGGTGCTTCGCTGATCTT
>JAFGXX010000247.1 GCA_016936435.1 Bacteroidales bacterium | reverse complement strand
TTCCAGACACAAACAAGCATGAAAATAATTGTCGAAACATGTGGGTTCCATGTGACCATAAAAAATAAAATTATATACACATGAAAAGAATCCTTACCCTGGCTTTGGTGGTCATTATGGCAGGTGCTGCAATGAAAGCACAGGATCTTCCGCAAGAGTTCATCGACCCGCCGCGGGAATTTTCCGTGATGCCTTTCTGGTTCTGGAACGACACCCTGAATGATGACGAGATAATCAGGCAGATTGCTGATTTTGAAGCTCATGGCGTTTACGGCTTTGTCATCCATCCGCGGATAGGGCTTCCCGCTGATGTGAAATGGCTCTCCGACGAGATGATCCGTGTAATGCACGTTGCAATCCGTGAAGCTGAAAAAAGAAAGATGTATGTCGTTCTTTATGATGAAGGAATGTATCCTTCCGGCTCATCGGCCGGGCAGGTTGTCGAACGTAACCCTGCCCATGCAGCGAGGGGACTTGCCAAAATTGACCTTAAAGCCGGGGAAGAACCTGTCCTCGCCCAAGGAATGAAACTGATCACAGTCATAAACAGGCCTTCGGCCGACCGGGTAGCGGTGGTTGAGAGGCCATCCGGAGGAGTGATCCGCGGTCTTCATTATTTAAATGAAGGAGAACAAAGACTGCGTGAGTTCAGCCCTCCTGCAGGAGACATACTCAATCCTGAAGCCGTCGACAGCTTTATCGAACTGGTTTATGACAAATTTTATAAAGAATTCGGGAAATACTTCGGAAAAACCGTATTGGGGATCTTCACCGACGAGCCATCACCGCTGGGAAGAGGCGGTACACGTGGTGTTGTGCCTGGTAATGCTGCGCTGATCCCACAGATAAACCGCATCCTCGGATACGACATCACCCCTTTCCTTGCCGACCTCTGGTATGCCGATAATCCTGACTCCAGGAAGCACCGGGCCGACTATCATCGTGCAATAAATATTTGTCTCGAGGAAAATTACTATAAAAGGCTGGGTAGCTGGTGCTACAATCATGGTCTTGCACTTATGGGTCATCCTGCAGGATCAATGGACATCGGGACAGAGAGGTATTTCCAGATGCCAGGCCAGGACCTGGTATGGAGATACGTAGAACCAGGTCCGAAAGCTATTGAGGGACAACATTCAACGATGGCCAAATGCGCTTCAAGCGCCATGCTTCATCTCGGGTACAGACGCAACTCGAATGAGCTTTATGGAGCCTACGGGCATAACCTTACCTGGGAGGAGATGCTGTGGCTCGCAAACTGGTGCTTTGTCCGCGGACATAACCTGCTTTTTCCTCATGCATTCTATTATTCGATTCGCGGACCAAGGTTTGATGAAAGGCCCCCGGATGTAGGCCCTAATGCAAAATGGTGGAACGACTATAAACCCTACGCCGACGCATGCAGCAGACTGAGCTGGCTCAATACCGACTCAAGACAGGTGTGCGACATAGCCATCCTCTGTGAGGCAACATACCTTCCGGATAAACCTGCAAAAACATTATACAGGAATCAGAAAGACTTCAACTACCTTGAGTTCAGGCACCTGTGGGAAGATGTCAAAGTCACTTCCAAAGGTATAAAGATTGCCGGCATGATCTACAAGGCACTGATAATTGACACGCTTTCTCATGTACCTGAACAGGCTGTTCTCGTGCTTAATAAAATAGCGAAGAAAAAACACCTGATTGTCCGCTCCGATTCAAAGGTGCTGCCATGGTTCAAAGGCGCAATGATGTACAGCTCCCCGGAAGATCTGATTAATGCAGTGAACAAGATCACAGATGCGGACCTTGTAGCATCAAAGCCCTCCCCCGGATTAAGATACAGGCATGTGGTAAAGGATGGACAGCATTTCTATATGATCTTTAATGAAGAAGAAGCTGAAGTGAATATTTCAATCAACCTGCCATTAAGAGGCATCATGAAGTGGGTGGACCCTTATACCCTGGAAACTTCACCCTTTACGGGACAGGAACTGATCAGCTTCAAACCCCACGAGATAAAACTGTTAATGATAAGCGATGCTAAATAAACTAAGGATATTTTTCATTAGCGGATGTGCCCTTCTTGCGGCATCATGTTCCGGCCCCGGTGAGCCAAAGGTGCCTTACGGACTGATGGTCGAATTCATCCGTCAGCCTGCCGGAGTCCCGCTTCTCGACCTTAAACCCGAATTTTCGTGGATAGTCCCTGCCTCCCTGGCGCCACAAAAGGCATACAGAGTACTCGTGGCATCATCAGATGCAAGTATCCGGAAAGATAACTGCGATGTGTGGGACAGCGGAGAAGTGACAGGATCCGGGTCGGTTGAAACGGAATGCGGTGTCGGGCTTCAACCCGGAACTTCATATTTCTGGAAGGTGATGATTATCGACAGCGAAGGAAAACCTTCAGGGTATTCAGCCATTCAGTCGTTTACTACAGGCTATCCCTCAGGCTATGCCACCACACCGAACAGGTTTATCTCACATATGAATCCTCCCGTTGAGATCCTGAAAAAAGGCGACGGTCACTATTTCATCGATTTCGGGAAGGATGCTTTCGGCACCCTCGTGCTGGAATCAGGGTTTAAAGATGAAGATACCATCACCGTACATCTCGGTGAAAAAATCGCAGAGCCCGGAGCCATCGACAGGAAACCCGGTGGTTCAATACGCTACCAGAGTGTAATGTTTCCCCTGAATCCCGGTGTAAAAACACATGTACTGAAACTGCCTCCTGACAAAAGGAACACCGGGCCTGCTGCAGTCCACCTTCCCGACTCCTTCGGCGTGATAACGCCTTTCAGATATTGTGAGCTGGAAAACTGCCCTCCGGATTTTAACCCGAAAAAAGTCGTGCAGAAGGCATATACAATTTATTTCGATGACGATGCTTCATCATTCAGCAGCTCCGACTCTGTCCTCAACCAGGTATGGGACCTGTGCAAATACAGTATCAAGGCAACATCTTTTACCGGTATATACGTCGATGGCGACAGGGAGCGCATACCCTATGAAGCGGATGCCTACATAAACCAGCTGGGCCATTACTATACCGACAGGGAGTATTCCATGGGACGGGTTTCAAATGAATATTTTATCGGTCATCCCACCTGGCCTACCGAATGGATACTCCATACCGTCCTGATGTTTTACAACGACCTTATGTTCACAGGGAACACTGAATCGGTGGCTGAATACTACGACGAACTCAAACACAAAACACTTATCGCCCTGGCAAGGGAGGATGGTCTGATAAGTTCAGCCGCCGTGAATGAAGAGGTGATGAAAAGCATTGGTTTTTCCAACCCGAAAGAACGGATAAGGGACATTGTCGACTGGCCACCGGCACAAAAGGATACAGGATGGAAGCTGGTAACCGCAGAGGGTGAAAGGGATGGTTACGAACTTGTGGAGATCAACACGGTAGTGAACGCATTCTACTACAGGAACCTGGTGCTGATGTCGGAGATCGCAGCCATGCTTGGCAAAACAGAGGATGCCTCTTTCTACAGCAATGAGGCTGTCAGGGTTAAAGACACTTTCAACAATATACTGCTTGAAAAAGAGAGAGGATACTATGTCGACGGAGAAAACTCCCTTCATTCATCGCTTCATGCAAATATGATGGCCCTGGCTTTCGGCCTGGTACCTGAAGAGTTCAGAGATATTGTCGTTGAATTCATCAAATCGAGGGGTATGGCATGCAGTGTTTACGGATCGCAGTATCTTCTCGAAGGTCTGTACAGGGCCGGAGAAGCGGAATATGCATTAAGCCTGATGACTGCAACGCACGACAGGAGCTGGTGGAACATGATAAGGTCGGGATCGACGATCGCCATGGAAGCATGGGATATGAAGTACAAGCCCAACTCCGACTGGAACCATGCCTGGGGAGCAGCTCCCGCAAACATCATCCCGGGTTACATGTGGGGAATACAGCCTGCCAAACCGGGTTTTGCGAAATGCATTATCAGACCTCAGCTCAACGGATTGAATTACAGCACAATTGAAGTGCCGACAATCAGGGGTTCCATCAAGGCAGAATACCGCGAAAACGGTACGGAAAAACTATTCCTGATAACCCTGCCCGGAAATATGGAATGTGAGTTTGAAATCCCCGGCAAAGATGTTTTCAAATTAAACCCTGGTTTAAATAAAATTACCTTATAGAAGAACTAACCACGAAGGCGCACAAAGTATTAATTGCCTGTTAATCATCTTTGCGTTCCTTAGTGTTCCCGATAGCATCGGGACCTTGGTGATACTTTGTAGTAAAAAAAACTAACATGAAAAAAATTCTGCCCTTTCTTATTGCAGCTCTCGGCTTAATCCCGGGTATACAGTGCAGCAACACCGGTGATGATAATTCATTCAAAGCCGACGTGATCGTTTACGGAGGGACCTCGGCAGCAGTGACAACTGCAGTCCAGGTATCAAGAATGGGAAAATCCGTTATTATTGTTTCTCCCGATAAACACCTCGGAGGCCTCTCCTCCTCCGGCCTGGGCTTTACCGACACCGGCAACAAGGAAGTGATCGGCGGTCTGGCAAGGGAATTCTACCAGCTTATATATCAGCACTATCAGAAACCTGAATCATGGAAATGGCAGAAACAGTCAGAGTATGGGAACCGGGGTCAGGGAAGCCCTGCCATCGACGGCGAAAAACGTACAATGTGGATCTTCGAACCACATGTTGCAGAGGAGGCTTTTGAAAAGATGATCACCGGTAACAATATCACCGTTTTCAGGGAAGAATGGCTCGACAGGGAAACAGGATTGCTGAAAAAGAAGGGCAAAATAATCTCCATACGGACCCTCAGCGGGAAAACTTTCAGGGGCAAAGTGTTTATAGATGCAACATACGAAGGCGACCTGATGGCATCCTCAGGCGTAAGCTATACAACGGGCAGGGAGCCAAATAGTCTTTATGGAGAAACGTGGAACGGCATTCAGACCGGGGTCTTGCACCACGGTCACCACTTCAAAAAAGACGTTGATCCATATATCATCCCCGGAGATCCTTCAAGCGGACTTCTTCCGCGGATATCCCCTGAGGACCCCGGAGTAAAGGGAGAAGGCGATAAAAGGATACAGGCATACTGCTTCAGGACTTGCCTTACAAAGCATCCTGAAAACAGGATCCCTCTCTTCGCTCCTGAAGGCTATGACTCAACACAGTATGAACTGCTGATAAGAGTATTCAATACCGGATGGCGTGAAACGTTCAACAAATTCGACGCCATCCCAAATGCAAAAACGGATGTTAATAACCACGGCCCCTTCAGCTTCGACAACATAGGCATGAATTACGACTACCCCGATGCCTCTTATGAAAGAAGAAAGGAAATAATCAGGGAGCATACTGTATATCAGCAGGGACTACTCTGGTTCATAGCCAGCAGCAGGCGCGTACCAAAGGAGGTAAGAGAAGAGATGAACAAGTGGGGATATTCAAAGGACGAATTTGCCGATAACGAAAACTGGCCTTACAATATCTACGTCAGGGAAGCCAGAAGGATGATTGGTGAATTCATCATGACCGAACACGAAGTACTGGGCACTAAGCCTGTCCCTCAATCCGTGGGCATGGGATCATATACCCTCGATTCACATAATGTTCAGCGCTATGTTAAACCCGACGGCTTCGTACAGAACGAAGGTGATATTGGCGTCAGGGTACCAAAACCGTACCGTGTAGACCTCGGTTCAATACTTCCAAAGAAAGAAGAGTGTTCAAACCTGCTTGTCCCTGTTTGTGTGTCCTGCTCGCATATTGCATTCGGATCGATAAGGATGGAACCTGTGTTCATGATCCTGGGACAAAGTGCAGGTACCCTTGCAGCCATGGCTGTGGATAAGAAAAAAGACATCCACGAAATAGACTACGATGAACTGAAACCGATACTTGAAGCCGACGGACAGATTCTTGAATTATAATTATTTTTGTATGGCATTTCCTGACATGGAAACCATAATTTTTATAAAGCATCCTGTTATGAAAAAACCTGTTTTCTATTTCGTTTTTATTATGTTAATGGCTTTCTCTACAAATCTCAGGTCGCAGGTAGTATCGATAAGTCTGTGGCCCGGCGGAGTACCGGGCTTCCGCCTCAGTACCACCTATGCTGAAAAAGAGACTCTTGTCGAAGGGCTCAGCACCAGGTACGAGAGGGTTACGAATCCTTCATTATTCCCTTACCTTCCTCCAAAGGAAAAAGCCACAGGCACTGCCGTGCTCATCTGTCCGGGCGGAGGCTATGCAGGCCTTGCCTTCAGTCATGAGGGACATGCAATTGCAAAATGGCTGAACGAACATGGCATAGCCGGTATCATATTGAAATACAGGCTTCCATCCGATATGATCATGGTTGACAAATCGGTCGGCCCCCTGCAGGATGCACAGGAGGCACTGCGGACAATACGACGCAATGCTGCAAAATGGAATATAGATCCGCAAAAGATAGGAGTAATGGGATTTTCAGCAGGCGGACATCTGGCTTCAACCCTTTCGACACATTTCGATGAAAAAGTGTATGAGCCAACAGACAATACCAGTGCCCGGCCTGACTTTTCAATACTTATATACCCTGTGATCACAATGGATTCATCTTTTACTCATGCAGGTTCGAGAAGGAACCTTATTGGCCAGGATCCTTCCCCGGAACAGATCCTGAGGTTTTCCAACGAAAAGCAGATAAATGGAAACACACCTCCGGCATTTCTAGTTCATTCTGCCGACGACAAAACGGTACCTGTAAAGAACAGTATGGTATATTACGAAAACCTCGTAAAATACGGTATCCCTTCAGAGCTGCATGTTTTCAGGAAAGGCGGGCACGGATATGGCCTGGCTGTTAACAGGGAAACCCAGGCGGCCTGGCCTGAACTATGTATTAACTGGCTTAAGGCATCAGGATTCTGACCGCTTAAGGTAAATAAATAATATCTTGCATAGTTTGCCATTATGATTTATTTTTATGATCATAATGGCATTCTTATTTGAAAGACCTGCATTAACACTCTTCCTTCTGATTGCAATAACTCAATTCAACATTGAAGGACAGACCTCAGATGTTTACTCTGTAAGGGAAAAAGAAGCCGACTCCCTTGCGCTTCTTGAAAAACACGAAGAGGCCGTTGAGATCCTTATGTCAGTAATTGAGGAAAATGGCAGAAAATTAATGCCTGATGACTTGCTGAGACTCGAATATAAGACCGGATACAGTCTTATGCAAAGTGGTCATGATATTGAGGCCAGCTCATATTTCAGGAAGGTTATCTGGGGGGAAGGAAGTGAAAAATTGAATAGCGGACTGATAAACGATGCGATGACAGGCCTCGGTAAAACACATGAATATACCGGCAGGCATGATTCGGCTTTTTACTGGTATCTTGAGGCATATAAACAGGTCGCAGGATCCAATGATACAATCAGAATAGCGCGTGGTGCAAGAAACATGGCACAGCTGCTCAGAGTATTGAAAAGATTCGATGAAGCTCGCTTATATTGCCGCAAAGCTGTGGATCTTATTTCCGGAATAAAAGATTATAAGGTTGAAGCTAATATTTATAATGAGACTGCTTATCTTTTTGAGCTGTCAGATAATTTAGACTCTGCCGCATTTTTCTACGAACAGCTTATTAACCTGTCGATTGCCAATGATTATCTGAAAGGAGAATCAGTTGGCTATTCAAATCTGGCTTCCGTGTTCGAAAAACAAAACAGATTGAAAGAAGCTCTTGATTTAAAGCTGAAAGGCATTGAAATCGACAAAGAGATAAATGACAATTATGGGTTGATGACTTCATTCAGAGGATTGTCGTCTACATATCTGATGACGGGAGATTATGACAAAGCTCTTCAGGCCATTAATAAATCGCACCAACTATGCGACACGAGCTGGCTGCCTGACCTGTCCGGTATTATGATGGGATATTATGAAATCTATAAAGCTAAGGGGCAGTTCAGGGAAGCTCTTAAATATTTTGAGGATTATAACATAATTCGTGATAGTATCAATCAGGCCGAATCCAAAAAACAGGTCATCGAACTCCTTTCCCGATATGAGACCGAGAAAAAAGAACAGCTTATAAAAATACTTGAACAGTCTAATGCGTTGAAAGAAAATAAAATACATCTTCTCTGGATTATTGTTTCAGCCATTATCCTGTTAAGCATTGCCGGCATTATTATCAGTACACAGATTATAAGAAACAAGAATGACAGGATTGCCTCGATGATCCTTGAGCTGCGGAATTACATACTATTACTCAAAAACACCAGGTCAGCAACAAATAATTCAGAGAGTACATATGACAGAAAAGAACTGCTGAAGGAACAATTCAGTTTCACGGAACGCGAAGCAGAAATTATGAACCTCATTATGGATGGCCTGACAAATGAGGAAATTGCCGGGAAACTTTTTGTGTCCCCCAATACAATCAAATTCCATATCAAAAACATATATCTCAAACTCGATGTAAAAAGCCGTATCCAGGCTCTTTTAATGTGCAACAATAATAGTTTCGACTGAATCTTATCCTGGCTGCAATTCCGTTTCCTGAGTCATTAATTCCCATCTTCTGAAAATCATCTCAAAAACTACCCGTCAGGGTAGGGCAACCCTTTTATACATTGACGACATTTATATGCGAATAAGCCTGGTCGGTTGAAAAAAAGCCCTGAAATAACACAAATTGAAGTTCGCATAATGAATTTCGTAAAGAGAGGTCATACAAACAAATATATTGCCTCATCACTCAACAAATCGACTGATACGATCAAGTATCATCTTAAAAGAATTTACAGGAAACTGGGCGCAGAAAACCGGGTCAGGGCAATAAACAAATACAATGAATTAATAAATCCAAAATTAATCTGGATAAAAACCATATTATGAAAAAAATTACCACATTATTGTTACTGGCATTGGTCAGTATTTCACTGTCTGCCCAGTTCAGGGGAAAAATGAACTTCAACACTATGGGCAAGACACGCTCTTTCACAGTCTATTCCGCCATTGAGGGTTACCGTTACGAGTTTAATGAGGATGGACAACAGGGAGTCATAATTGTAAAAAGTGATTCACAACAGGTAATTATTTTAATGCCGCAGCAAAAAATGGCTATGAAAAGCTCTCCGGATAACCCTATGAGCATGATGAATGACCCTCTGAGGGCGTTCGAACAAAATAAAACAAGCGGCATCCTGAAAGAAACCGGAAAAGAGACTATCAATGGGATTCCATGTACAAAATCAGTACTATACAACAGGGAGAATCCGTCTCAAAAGATGTTCACGATGTGGTACTCCGACAAATATAAATTCCCTATGAAGATGGTGAATCATATCGATGGCTCTCAAAATTCCGGCATGGAAATGAGCGATGTCGAACCATGGACTCCCGACCCTCAGAGCTTTGAGATCCCCCCCGGGTACCAGGTGATGGATGTTCCGGCTATGCCACAAAAATGAAAATAATATTAAGTTGAACATAATACTCCGTAATCATGAAAATATTTATCGGGAATAGAAATTCTGTATACCTCGTTACATTATTAACCGGACTGTTTATCACAACATCTCTTTTTTCTCAGGAATCGGATCTTCTAAGTAAGGTGAGAGCTAATGACATTGAAGCTGTTAAAGCGCTTATCGCAGCAGGTGCAGATGTAAACTATCAGAGTGATGATATGATGGGTTATACCGCACTGGAATTGACCACGGACACTGTAATGATGAATTTGCTGATTTCTGCAGGTGCTGATATTAATCATAAAAGTAAAATGACCGGGTACACTCCCCTGATGAATGCACTTAACAGTTGTAATAATGAAATAGCAAAATTTTTAATCGATAAAGGCGCAGATATCAAAATAAAGGCAAACGACGGTGCAACAGCCCTGATACTGGCATGTGGATGCTCTGAAGAGATAGCGAAGGATCTCCTGGATAAAGGAGCTGATATCAATGCAAAAACAGACAGAGGCATGGGAGTTTTTTCACAATGTGCCAATATTGGGCTGAGAAGAGAAACAGTATCTTATGAATTTGCAGAATTCCTTTTATCAAAGGGTGCTGATATAAATGAAACCAATACAACTGACTATTACGGTGGATACACTCCTCTTTTCTGGGCTGTGGAATACGGTAATGAAAAACTGGTCAGCTTCCTGGTCGAACACGGTGCAAATGTTAACGCGAAATCAAACAAGGGGAAAACACCTCTTTCTATAGCCACTGAGGCAGAAAATGAGAATATAGTTAAAATACTTAAAGCCGGTGGAGCAAAATAAAAAATACAACTGATAAATAATTGAATAATAATGATATATATAATATGCAAAAAAAAGATTAAAAAGTAAACTATTTATATCAATAATGAAAAAAAAGAAAATACCTGCAACATTAATCATTCTCCCTCTGGTTCTTTTACTTGCCACCAGTTGCGAAAAGACTGAATCAGAACCGGGAGATGAGCTCCAGACACAAACAGCTGAATTTACGGGCGGATCATTTAA
>JAFGXX010000053.1 GCA_016936435.1 Bacteroidales bacterium | reverse complement strand
GATACCAGAAATGGCGACATTATCTGGACAAACAAGGTTGAAGGAGATCTTAAATCTGCGCAATATCTTAACCTTACCGATTCACTGTGCCGCGAAATAAAAGACTATCTGGAAATTAAAGCTCTTGAACAAAAAACGGATTATGATTTCCGTGAGGCCTTTCCAAAATCGGCAGAGGCATACCGCTATTTCATTGAAGGGGTAAATTTGATCCTGACGTCGGAATATGAGGCTGCTACCCTTTCTCTGGAAAGGGCATTGGAAATAGATTCAACGTTTACCCTTGCTTCTTTTTACATGGCTTTCGCCTATAATGTAGGCAGACTGAGCCAGGCAGCTGAGCAAACCCTTAAATGGGTTCAGAAAGCATATGAAACAAAGGAAGAAATTCCTTTGAAGTATCAATACTGGCTGGAATTATGGTATGCCTGTATGATCAGTCAAGATCCTGATGATATGCTGAAATACTGTAATCTGCTCGAAAAAACCGGTATGGAATCCCGTATATTATGGTTTGATCTTGGTATTACATATATAGATTTCTTCCGACAATATGATAAAGCCACTGATGCATTCGTGAGGGTGGAGGAAATAAACCGCGAAAGAGGTAATGAATGGAAATACGACAGATATTATAATGAATATTGTGAAGCATTACTATTAGCCGGCAGGCCCGGAGAAGTTAAAAGGATAGCCGATTTGGGTCTGAAAGTAAATCCTGATAATGCCTGGCTGATAGTCTATAAGGGAAGCAGTTATGCTTTACTCGGGGATACCGTATCACTCAGAAACACCCTTTCAGAGATTGAATCTTACAGGGAAAAGCATAATATACCTGTCGTAGCTGTTGAATCGGGTTTAGGATGGATGTATTATTTAGCTAAAGATACTGCCAGGATGGAGGAACATTACCGGAATGCCTTTATTCTCGATCCCGGGAACCGGAACAGGGCAGCTGATCTTGCATGGTCATTGATCAGGTTTAACATTAATCCAGAAGAGGGTCTTAAAATGACTGAAGAGGTCCTTGAGAATTATCCCGATCTGGCATGGTGGATATGGATGAAGGGGCTGGCACTTCACAGGTTAGGCTACCATGCCGAAGGGCTTGAACTTTTAAAACAGGCGGATGAAAAATATAATACCTATAATATAGAGCTTAAAAACGATATTAAGGAAGCAGAAAAGGCTGTTGAAAGCCAGATCTAAATCCTGATCCCGATAACCAGGATGTCATCCGTCTGTTCCTCATCTTTTTCCCCGCGCCACCTTTCAATTTCCCCGTAAAGGATGTCACCCTGTTCATGCATGGGGTAATCACTTATCTTCATAAGTGTTTCCTTCAGCCTGCCGCTCTGGTATCTCCTGTGGTTGCTTCCTCCTAACTGATCGGCATAACCGTCGGTGCACAGATAAATGACATCGCCATGACATAGTTGCAGCCTTTCTGAAGTGAATTCATAATCAGCTTTGCCTGAATGTTCAACTATATTTCCGGGCTTAAATTCAATAAAATTACTTCCCGTGATATGATACAGTGGATTGCCGACTCCAGCCCAAACCAGTATGTTCTTTTTCAAGTCGATGCTGCATAGTGCAATGTCCATATCATCTTCCACATCCGACATATATGATCCTTTTCTCAGGAAACCATGCATCCTCGAATACAAATGCCTCAGTACTTCAGCCGGTTCCGTTAGCCTAAGCTCATTCACGGCCTGGTCGAGAATTCCATAACCTATGGTACTAAGCATTGCACCCGGTATCCCGTGGCCGGTACAGTCGGCAGCGGCAAATAAAATTTTATGATCTGTCCTGCTGAAAAAATAGAAATCACCGCTTACAATGTCTTTGGGTTTATAAAGAACAAAACTGTCGGGGAAACACTCCCTGATAAAAAGGCTGTCGGGCAGAAATGCTTTCTGGATATGCCTGGCATAGTTATAGCTGCCTTCTATTTCCCTTATCGCCTCACCGATCTTTTTGTTCCTTTTTTCCACTATTACTTTAACTTCTGAGGGAAGCCTGGCACTGTTCTTCATCACTTCATCAAGTTCCCGTGTCTCACCGAGAATCCTGTGGATGCTGCTCAGAGGTTTAATTGCGTATGGCAGCCTGCTGATCTTTTCAGGATTTACCGGGAAAGCCTCATAATCAATATCCTGGAGCAGGGCGGGAATAAGCCTGACAAGTTCACGGTCCTTCTCCTTCTCCGTTTCAGGCAGATCCTCGTATGGTACTATGCTGGGGTGTAATTTATTACTGTCGTCACGTATTTTGCCATAATGCCAGCCACCTAGGATCTTGTCCCAGCACCAGCGAATATGTTCAACCCGCGACATATTCTCAATTTCCTGGTCGCTGAGGTGAAGGACAGAAGTTTTGTATCCTTTTCTGACCGGCCTGATCCTGAACCCTATTGATAATAACTTTGCAGGTATATGATAGGCATTGTCGAGGTTTGAACGTCTTATTTCTTCGGGCAGTGTATCAAAATCATCACTTTCCTGATCAGCCGGTCCGCCATGTTTGTGTGTCCATGCTATATAGGTACTTCTTTCCGGAGATCGTTCCTGTTTTCTTAACTGGTACAGATACCTGGAATGAATTGCCCTGGCCATTTTATAGACAAGCAATTCGTCTATTTCCGTAACCTCATCAGGTCTGATGATCTCAAAACCCTCTTCCCTGAGGCCCAGAGGCATTAAATGATTAAGTTCAATATAGAACCTTTTTTCAGCTTCCGGAAGTTTCCGGAAATTGCCACCATTTCCCCTGTTCCCCCCATGGCAGTACATACTATAATCGTATTCTGCCAGCTTCTCAAGGTCTTCATAGGGGATGAGACAGGTCCTGCAAAAATCTTTAAAAGGTCTTATCCGAAGTTGAACTGAATCCAGTTTGGCAGGTATCCTGTCTGTATATGCATACCATTCCGATTTGTTCTTTTCTGACAAAGACGAAAATTCTTTGCTGAGATCATAAGGTGAGATAAAAAAATTCTGCATACGCTGCATATGCCCGTAGAAAAAACATGACAGCCTTTCAATGAATTTATTTCCAAAGTCAATCTGATCTTTGTCCGTAACGGAGTCACAGATCACCTCAGACCATTTACGGATTACGCTGTTATCTCCTTTATATAACTGCATAGAGCACCTTCGTTAAATACCGTGAGTTTTTTATTTTACACATCTCTTTCGACAAACTCAAAAGGTAGTCTGGCTATTTTAGACATCTCCTTACCGGCTTCGAGCATGTCGGGATCATCAGATTCATAATGCCATCTTATAATGATCCGCCTGCCCTCCGAGTTCACTTTTGCCACCAGCTTGCAGAAATCCAGGATATACTTGGCCGATGAAGAGTTGAAATACTCAAAAAAAAGGTTGAATACGGGTGTTTTGCCCTTTTCTTCCGTTTCCTTAAGAGAGAGTGAATAATCGTCAAACCAGTTGAGGATCTGAATGTAAAAGTCAGCTACATCAGCAGGTCTTGATTCTCCTTCGATCTCAAAAATATTATTTTCGGGATCAAGCAGAACCCTGGGAGAGCTTGAGGTCCGTTCAATGATCAGCTTTCTCATAATATATTTGTTTACAATAATATGTATGGTGAAGAACAGGCTGTTACCTGGTTTTTCATCGAAACTGAAGCCGATCCTGCTGCCCGACTTTAGTCGTATGAGAATAAATCCAAGGCCAGCTCCATTTTCATATTTTTTGGTTTTTCTGTTTATCTTGTCTTCATAGAAGAGCTTAAGTTCTTCAGGGTCAAGTTCATTAACCAGCTGTAGTTGAGCTTTGAGGATCTCTTTTTGTTTCTCCGATACAGGATTTCCTGAGTTAATATGTATTGTATCAGGCCGTGCTTCGGCGTAAATAAAAGGCAGGGGAGAAGCAGTTTTCTCCGGCCTGATCTCTGAATGTTTCACAATGTTCTCCAGTATCTCGACAAGAATTGCATACACTCTTCTGGCTGTGGTTTTTTCAAGTGCCCTGAATTCAGCTGATTTCTTCAGATCAACAAGTAAAAGGTCAGTCTTTTTGTATGTGACCGGGCCTTCGTGGGTAAAAAAAATTTTTCCGGATTCCAATTAAACCTTAACTTGTGTTAAACAAAGATAAACTTTAAGGATCATGTTTCCAGTTTTCAGCATCATATTTTCTTCTTCAGAAAAATAACTATGACATCCACATGAGTGAAAATATCTTAAATGCACTGGTTCAGCTATTTGCGCTTGTTGCAGACATACATGATGAGACAGTTCTGACAGGGCGTGAAAAAGAGATTGTAAGGTCCTTCCTTTCACGTCACTTAAACAATGAGCTTGTCAGTAAATACATGCACAAATACGAGGAAAACCTGGGCCTTTACGCCTCCGCCAGGATTGAAAAAGGTTCGGTGAAAGACAGGAAGCGCACCTCACTCAATGCAATGAGGATCCTCGCAATATGTGAAAAGATAAATGAGGAGCTGCAGCAGAAACAGAAAATGTATGTTCTTATCCAGCTTACTGATTATATATCGCAGGGACCGGAGATAACCGAAAACGAATCAGACTTTCTTAAGACTGTGGCAGCTGCTTTTTATGTTCCTGAGAAAGAGTATGATGGGATAATGAACTTCATAATGAGGGAAGTCAGTCAGGTGCCGGAGAAAAATGAGATACTCATTCTCTGCAGTGAGAAACCGGATATAGGAGAACTGAAGTTCAGGCTTTACGATAAATTCAGGGGACGTATCCTTTTTCTGCATATTTCAAGCACCGATACCTATATCATGAGGTATGAGGGAGAAGATGATATTTATCTTAATGGTCAGAATATCACAGCGGGGCAAACTTATATATTTGACAGGGGTTCAGTACTCAGGGGATACGGAATAAATGCTGTTTATTATTCTGAGATTGTAAGCCTTTATTCTGCAACGGCATTCGATTATAAGATCACTCTTTCAGCCAGGGATGTAAACCTTAAATTCCGTAACAGCGAAAACGGTATCCATAATCTGAATCTCTATGAAGAATCTGGTAAACTGGTAGGAATTCTCGGAGGAAGCGGGGTGGGTAAGTCAACAACGCTGGGCATCCTTAACGGAACTCTCAGACCCGACAGCGGCAAGGTTCTGATAAACGGGTATGACCTTTATGATGACTCAGAGAAAGAAGCCCTTAAGGGAGTAATAGGATATGTCCCACAGGACGACCTGCTCATTGATGAGCTTACAGTTTTCCAGAATATTTATTTCAACGCCCGGATGTGCCTCAGCAATCTCTCCGAAGAGAATATTATCGAGGCTGTTAACCGGACTCTGGCAGATTTTGACCTTGAAGAAATTAAAGACCTCAGGGTAGGTAATCCTCTCAGGAAAATCATCAGCGGAGGACAGAGGAAAAGGATCAACATAGCGCTGGAACTGCTCCGCGAGCCAACCATTCTTTTTGTTGACGAACCCACATCAGGGCTCTCCTCTGTCGATTCCGAAGCAGTGATGAACCTGCTCAGGGACCAGACTTATAAAGGCAAAATGGTAATCGTAAACATACATCAACCCGGATCAGATATTTACAAGATGTTCGACAGGGTAATGTTTATAGACAGGGGAGGTTACCAGGTTTTTTATGGCGACCCCTCCGAAGCCGTGGTCTATTTCAGGAAGATAAGCAATCATGCAAATCCGGATGAGGATCAGTGTGTTAAATGCGGTAATATAAACACCGACCAGGTACTTCAGATAATTGAATCAAAAGTCGTGGATGAACGGGGGAAGCCAACCCGAATCAGGAAAATAACACCACAGGAGTGGGCGCAAAAATTCAAAGAGAAATATGCCGTCAGGTTACATCCTGATGAGACCCAAAAACAGGATCTTCCCCCCAACAGTTACAGTATACCCGGTTTAGTTGAGCAATCCCTGCTCTTCTTCAAACGCGACCTCCTCTCAAAGATCTCCGATAAGCAATATATGCTCATAAGCCTCCTGGGAGCCCCCATCCTGGCATTTCTGCTCGCTTATTTTACCCGTTTTTCCGGTGGACAGGAATATAAATTCAGCGAGAACCAGAATATTACGGCATACATGTTCATGTGCGTGATAACCGCAATGTTCTTCGGACTTATGTCGAGTTCAGAAGAGATTGTCAGGGACAGGAAGATACTGAAGAGGGAATCATTCCTGCACCTGAGCTGGTTCAGCTATATAAATTCAAAGGTCCTAATGATGTTCATGCTTTCGGCGATCCAGACATTCCTGTTCGTCCTTATTGGAAATATTACTCTCGGTATAAAAGGAATGCTGTTGTCATACTGGCTGGTTCTGTTTACGACATCATGCTTTGCTAACATACTGGGACTGAATATCTCATCTGCATTCAGTTCGGTTGTGACGATATATATTCTTATCCCCTTTATAATCATACCACAGCTTCTCTTCAGCGGTGTCCTCGTAAAATTTGACAGGCTTCATATTTCAAAGTTTGCACAGGAATATGTCCCGGTGATAGGCGACCTGATGACAGCACGTTGGTCGTTTGAAGCACTGGCTGTGGAACAGTTCAGCAACAATAAGTTTGAGAAGCCATATTTTAAGTTCAGGATGGATGAGAGCCAGAACGATTATTATGCTTCCTATCTTATAGATGCACTTATAAGGGACCTGGGGAAATGCACTAAAATAAAAGATGATCCTGCGAAAACAGACAGTACCGATGGATATTTTACAAAACTTAACGGCAATATAGAGTTATTATCCGACTCAGCCGCTATCATCATTCCTGCTGCCTGGAGATCATCACTGAACCCTCAGGATTTTAATGATGATGTTGCAAAGTCAGCTGCCGGATGGCTGGAGGAACTAAAGAGGCCATTCAGATTGGCGAGGAACAGAGCGATGGCCCGGTCGGATATTGTGACCGCGGCAATTGTTGAGGAAATCGGGACCGACGGTCTTGTAAAGCGCAGAACTGATTATGAGAACACCGGACTCAGGGAACTGGTTCTCGACCGGATGAATCTTCAAAAAACACAAGAGACTATAGACAAGATAATACAAAAGCATGATCCCGCTTATATGAAGGCTACCTCAAAATACGGGAGGGCTCATTTTTATGCTCCCGTAAAGAGACTGGGAAATACGGAGATCGCTACATATCTGTTTAATATGGCTGTTGTATGGATCGTCTCTCTGCTGCTTTATGTTGCACTGTATTATAACCTGCTGAGAAGATTGATTGACTTTACGGGAAACATAAGAGCCATTAAAATCATAGCCTGATTGCCGGCCCGTCGGTGATGCCGGAACAGTAAAGAATACGGTTTTCAGGGAGGCACCAGTTCCGGATCTGAGGATGGTTACAAAATCAAGTTGCAACCAGGGATATAGATTCAAGGGCTTCAGCCCTGTATATAAGGAAGGCTCTCCGGGGAGAGCAGGTCAGGCTAACCACTCTGACACTGCTTCCGGGCTCAATCCAGGTAAATCGAGTTTGTTTTTCTTTTTATAACCATTAAGATCATTGGCCAGCCTGCCCGGCTTATTAACCTCCTTTAGTTTCTCTGCAGAATCATAACCCAGAGCCAGAAGCGGGTCAATCCATTCCTCAGGTATCCCCATCTCCAGGAATTTAGCCCTTGGCCCCGGGCCCTGAGCTTTGCGCCCCCCTTCGGGTTTCATCTGCGGGAAGAAGAGTACATCCTGTATAGAGGGCTGGTCGGTCATAAGCATCACCAGCCTGTCCATTCCCATTCCCATGCCCGACGTTGGCGGCATACCGTATTCAAGCGCCCTTACAAAGTCGAGGTCAATGAACATTGCTTCGTCATCACCCTTTTCCGAAAGCCTCAGCTGATCCTGAAAACGTACCATCTGGTCGATGGGGTCATTAAGCTCTGAATATGCATTGGCTATCTCCCTGCAGTTTATGTAGAGCTCAAACCTCTCCGTCAGTCCCGGCTTGGTACGATGCATCTTTGTGAGAGGAGAAGTCTCTGTAGGATAGTCTATTATGAAGGTAGGCTGAACAAGAGTGTGTTCACATTTTTCACTGAAGATGGCATCAATAAGCTTGCCCTTGCCCATGGCCGGATTATGCTCCACGCCAAGCCTGTCGCATACATTCCTGAGTTCAGCTTCATCCATACCTGAAATATCCGTACCGGTGTTCTCCTTTATCGAGTCGAGCATGCTTATCCTTTTAAACGGAGGCTTAAGGCTGATGACCCTGCCGTCATAAGTGATCTCGGTTTTACCGTGGAGGTCCATAGCTACTTTGCTGATAATCTGCTCAGTAAACGACATCATCCAGTTATAATCCTTGTAGGCTATATAGATCTCCATTACAGTGAATTCGGGATTGTGGGTGCGGTCCATTCCTTCGTTGCGGAAATCCTTTGAGAATTCATAAACACCTTCATAGCCTCCCACAATGAGCCGTTTGAGGTACAGTTCATTTGCTATCCTGAGGTAGAGCGGTATGTCGAGTGTGTTATGATGTGTGATGAAAGGTCTTGCAGCCGCGCCTCCCGGTATAGCCTGCAAAACAGGCGTTTCAACTTCAAGATAACCTCTTGAATTGAAAAGTTCCCTCATGCTCTGGTATATCTGTGTCCTCATCCGGAACACCTCCCTTACATCCGGATTGATGATGAGGTCTACATAGCGCTGACGGTACCTCATTTCGGGATCGGTGACAGCATCATATAGCTTGCCGTCTTTTTCCTTGACAATGGGAAGCGGATGAAGCGACTTGGACAGAAGCGTAAATTCCTTCACATGAATGGTGGTTTCTCCCATCTGTGTCCTGAAGACAAATCCCTTTACCCCGATAATGTCGCCTATATCGAGATGGTGCTTGAAGACAGTGTTATACATGGTTTTGTCTTCACCCGGGCACACATCGTCGCGGCGAACATATATCTGGATCCTTCCCGAGGAATCCATCAGCTCGGCAAATGATGCATTACCCATGATACGCCTGCTCATTAATCTCCCTGCCAGACTTACTTCGTTGTAATTGTTCTTTTCGGGAGAGAAATTCTCATGTATGTCTTTTGCGAAGGCATTGGTCTTGTATTCGGCTGCCGGATAAGGATCTATACCCAGTTTCCTCAGTTCTGCCAGCGAATTCCTTCTTACCTGTTCCTGTTCGCTCAGTGATGTGTTGCTCATGTGACTGAAAAATTTGTGCAAATATAGGAAAAAACCACAGGGAATGACAGGGAATGAATAACGGCATTCAATGGTCATTCGATTGTCATTGGCTTCGCGTCATTCAGTTGCCTATCATTCTTATACCATTGTCCCGATACTATCGGGAGACAACTGAATGACAACCGAATGACCATTGAATGACCATTGAATGACAACTGAATGACAACTGTCCGGATACTATCGGGAGGCAACTGAATGACTATTATAATTTCCTACTGATCCACAGCAGAATGGAATTTTTGTCTGAGGAGCATTGATACCGGTCCCGGCTTCCCGTTTCCGACAGGTATGTTGTTAATTGAAATCACGGGGGCCACCTCGAATGATGTGTTCGTTATGAATGCCTCGCTTATGTTTTTCAGGGCGGCTTCGGGAAGAGCTTCCTCGACCACCTCTAGTCCTCCTTCACGAGCCAGGCTGATCACATTTTTCCTGGTGATCCCCGAAAGAATATTTGTCGATTCAGGGTGAGTGAAAATTTTGCCGTTCAGGACGAAAAAGACATTCGAATGGGCGCATTCGGTTATAAGGCCTTCCCTGACAAATATGGATTCCATGGCTCCGTCTTCCACAGCCTCCTGGAAGCTCAGGATGTTGGGAAGCAGTGAGACAGACTTGATATCGCACCTGTTCCACCTTGGATCCTTCCTGAGTATTGTGCTGATCCCTGATGCAATTAATTCACGGGCAGGATTGAAACTCCATGCGAATGCATATACTGTCGGGGCAACAGGTTCTCTGGGAAAGGCGTGGGTTCGTCTGGCCGCTCCCCTGGTTACCTGGATATACACAAGGGCATCGCAGCCAGCCAGATTGTTTCTCCTGATCAGTTCTTCTGCTATTCCGGGAAATGAACCGGCAGAATCCCATCCGATACGGATCTCTTTCATGCTTCTCTTCATTCTTGCGAGATGACTTTCGATGTCGTAAAAGGAGCTTCCGTACCACCTTACGACTTCGTATATGCCGTCGGCAAAAAGAAAACCCCTGTCATCAGGGCTTATGTGCACTTCCTCTTTCGGGATGAAGCTGCCATTGAAATATGCTGTTTCCATTACGGTTACATTTTATTTTTAACCCTTCAGAGCCTGTCAGGTCCCAGGCGCAGGAAGGCGCTGGGGCTACTACGGTTCTATTATTTCGACCTTGTATTCGATTCTCTTTCTGGCTTCTTCGGGCGATGAAGCATTTCCGCATGCTGCCTGAACAAAGAATGAGGCTCCGAGTACCGTCGTTTCCTTCTGGTCTATGACCTTCATAGGCACTCCTGTATACTGAGCCCTGAGCTTATTCCAGAGCCTGTTTTTTGATCCTCCTCCCACGCAGAGGATGCTTTCAGTCTTAAACCCGCCGGCTTTTTCGAGGGCCGCTTTCCCTTCTGCCAGCCGTTCGGAAAGAGCTTCAAGCATGGCACGGTATATTTCGTCGCGCGTCGATTCCATCGTCAGTCCTGATATTGACCCTCCGGGTTTTCCTTTCAGCTCTTCATAGAATTTAGGTATAACCTTCACCCCGTTTGAGCCGGGAGATACTCTCTCAGCTCCGCTGATCATGAATTCATAAACATTTTCCTTTACATCATTATAGAAAGTTTTCCTTGCCCACTCCAGTATCCCCGAAGCAATCCATTGATTGCCAATATTATACAATCCGGGTCTTGAGTCAAGTTCAGTTGTTATCGACATTTCCAGTTGTTCCTTCCCTGAAGTGAAGCTTCCGGAACGTACCATCAGAATTTCCCAGGTACCGGAACTCAGCACCGGCTCATTCTTTTCAGCTCCCGATCCGAAAATTGCAAACTGGGTATCGTGGCCGCCTGCAACAACTGGGGTTCCCTGAGGTATACCTGTATCGGAAGATGCTTTAGGTGTTATCTTACCTGTTGTGGTTCCCGGTTCGGCAAGAGCTCCGAATTTTTCACCCGCAAATCCAATAGCCCCGAGTATTTTCTGCGACATTCTTCCCGACCGGAGTGAAGTAAGCATTGAGGTCCCTGCCATTGTGGTGTCGTTTACCATCTCCCCCGTCAGGAAATATGAAAATACCGACGGCATAAAGAGGAATCTGTGGCTCTTGTCAACGAGGTCAGGTCGCTGCTCGGAGAACCATATTAATTTGTTAATAGTGTTGAAGTTAAATGGAAGGACACCCGATTCGGCATACAGATCGGCAAGGGGAATATATTTGTCGATGGCAGCCATTATCGGTACTGTTCTCTCACATTGCCATGAGATCACGGGATAGAGCATCCGTCCTGCACGGTCGAACAGGGTTCCGTCTACACCAAAAGTTGTTACCGTAACACCTGCCACTCTTCCTGCATCGAGCCCCGACATTATTTTCCCGGACGATTTGCACATATTCAGCCAGATGTCGTTTACATCCCATATCCTCCAGGATGAATTTACCGGATCGGGCCTGGTGTTATTGGGCGATGAGTCAGCTGCAACAATGCTGCCTCTTCCGTCGATAGCGATGACTCTCACGTTTGTGGCACCACAGTCGAAAACTATAACGATATCTTTTTTCATATTGCTGTCCCGAAATCCCTGAGCAGTGCAACGGAAGCCCCTGCAGCAAGAAATACTATGAAATAGGTTGCAAGAAGAAGTATTACCAGGATGCCCATGTAAATGCAATAATTTCTCAGATTCCTGAAAGCTTCTCTGATTTCCGTCTTATCGGTTTTTTTCACCGCGCTGCCTGTGTGGTGGGCAAAACGGTTCAGAAAATAAAGAGGGAAGAAGAAAAGAGCTGTCAGCGCAAAAATAATGATGATCACAATCCATTCGGGCATTCCCAGTATCGCAGGTCCGGTGTCAAAAATAAGCAGGAATATACCTGCAGCAATGCCAATGGTGAACATCAGCCCTATGGCGATGAAGCCAAGTATTGAAAAGAACATCGACCATTTTCTTATAGTGTTGAGATCTCTGATCGTCTCCTCACAGATCTCTAACCTTCCCTGTTCTCCGGTCACTTCCATATATACCCTTAAAAAAGCTTATTATTTATCAGATAATAAAATTATTGCTGTTGAAGCTAAGAAATCCCTTTTACGGTCAATCCTGTATCGTTATTTGTACAGAGCTCCATAGTTTGTACAGGCCCGGTAGTCTGATCCTTCGGGATCCATTCCGAAGGCATTCCAGGAGCTGGGCCGGAAGATCTTCTCATCTTCAACATTGTGCATGCACACGGGGATCCTGAGCAGCGAGGCCAGGGAGATGAGGTCGGCGCCTATATGACCAAAGCTTGATGCCGAATGATTTGCACCCCAGTTTGCCATTACAGAATATACATCCCTGAAAGCTCCTTTGCCTGTAAGGCGTGGAGCAAACCATGTAGTAGGCCATGTAGGGTCTGTCCGGTCGGTAAGTATCTTATGTGCTTTAGGCGGTAGCTCAACTGTCCATCCTTCAGCTATCTGCAGAACAGGACCGAGTCCTTTGACGAGGTTCACTCTTGAGATGGTAAGAGGCATTCCTCCCAGGGTGTTGAACTGCGATGAATATCCTCCTCCCCTGAAATAACCTGTGTTGGCCGGATCCCAGCTGGTAGCCCTGAGACATTCGGCGGCATCTTTTGAGCTGATTTCCCAGAAGGGTTTTATGCAGGGCTTTCCATTGCATTTCTGCCGGCCTGAAAAATCGAGGGCCGATGCTCCTGAGTTTATGAGGTGGATGATCCCGTTCTTTGCAACACCTGAAGGGCTTACTCCTGTCACCCTCTTTATCGATGCAGGGCTCCAGTAGGTTCTGATATCGGAGAACATCTGCGAGGTGTTTGTGAGAAGGTAGCCGAAGAGCATCGGCACTCCGTTCATGGCGTCGTTTTCGGTTGCCACCAGATAGGGGGGACGTATACCGTTCCAGTCGAATGATGAACATAATATTGCTTCAAGAAAGTCGCCGTTAGGCATGTGGTCAGTCCACTGACGCTGCCCCTGGAATCCCGCAAGTATGGCATTGTGACCAAGAGCTTCTTCACCGTAACCTTGTTTTTTCAGTCTCGGGTTACCTGTCATCAGGTCGCGTGCTATCAGGGTCATCTTCACCACCGTCTCCCACTCTTCGTCCTTCCGTGACCTCGGCTTTGGATTCTTGTTGAGATCCTTTCCTTCCCTGCAATATTTTTTTGTCCAGGCCAGGGCTTTTTTAAATTCTTCTTTATCGTAAATACCTTCGTTAAGCCTCCGGGTGAACTCACTCATATCTACATATTCATTTCGCATGCCGAGATATTCCTGAAAGAAGTCCTCCCTTACGATAGATCCGGCAATACCCATTGAGACAGATCCCATCGACAGGTATGACTTTCCTTTCATGTATGCTACTGCCAGCCCTGCTTTAACGAATCGGAGTATCTTTTCCTCTACATCAGCAGGAACCGACTGGTCTCCGGAATCCTGTACATCGTGACCGTAGATCCCGAAAGCGGGTATTCCCTTCATGGTATGACCGGCAAGGGCTGCTGCGAGGTATACTGCACCGGGTCTTTCCGTTCCGTTGAAGCCCCAGATAGCTTTGGGCATCACGGGATCCATGTCGATGGTTTCACTGCCGTAGCACCAGCATGGGGTAACGGTCAGACTGACGCCAACGCCTGTCTTGCGGAATTTCTCCGCACACATGGCAGCTTCTGCAACACCACCTATGCAGGTGTCGGAGATAACACATTCCACCGGCTTCCCGTTTGGGTACCTGAGGTTATTGCTGATAATAGCTGCGGCTGTTTTTGCCATGCCCATAGTCTGCTCTTCCAGCGACTCCCTTACACCCTGTTCACGACCGTCGATCGTCGGACGTATTCCCACTTTCGGGAAATCTCCTATTACAGTCTGGTAGTTACGGTTTATTTTAAAATCTTCCTGTGCCATGATTTTAGACTATTTATATTGTAAGTTTCTTTCCAAACAAATATAATGCTTTTGATACCGTTCTTTCAAATGAGGCCGGCATTTTTTTATTGCTGGTTCAAACGATCCGTTTCTAAGGAATGTAGTACCTTTGCAAGCGGAAAAATCAGCTTATGGAAAGAGAAAGAAGATTACCGCCGTGGCTTAAAATGCAGAGAGCCAGCGGTGAAAATTATTCCAGGGTAAAGCGTCTTGTCCGCGACAACAACCTGCATACCATCTGCACCAGCGGTAACTGTCCCAATATAGGTGAATGCTGGAATGCCGGCACAGCCACTTTCATGATCCTGGGCGACATATGTACACGGGCATGCAAATTCTGTAACACCAGAACGGGGAGGCCTTTGGCTCCCGATAATGATGAACCCCGCAGACTGGCCCTTTCAATCAGGAAGCTGAAGCTGAAACATTGTGTGATCACTTCTGTCGACCGCGACGATCTGCCCGACGGCGGAGCCTCGTTCTGGGCTGAAGTTATTTCTGAAGTGAAAAATGTGAATCCGGGTATTACCATCGAAGCCCTTATCCCCGATTTCGACGGCAAAGCCGCGAATCTGATGAAAATCATCGACGCGGCCCCGGATGTGATCTCACACAACATAGAAACTGTAAGGAGGCTTACCCCGCTGATCCGCAGCAGGGCAAAATATGATACAAGCCTTGGCGTAATTAATTTTATTTCCGCCTCAGGAAGAAGGGCAAAATCCGGTCTTATGGTGGGCCTTGGAGAAAGGGATGATGAGGTCATGGAATCCATCGGCGATCTGTACGATGCAGGTTGCAGGATAATAACAATAGGGCAGTACCTCAGGCCGTCGCCTTTGCATATGGAAGTGGCAGAGTATGTTACCCCCGACAGGTTCGAAATGTACCGGACAGCAGCCCTGAACAGGGGATTTGAACATGTTGAAAGCGCCCCTCTTGTCCGTTCATCTTTTCATGCAGAAAAACATGTGGCACATTGATTTTTTTACTTATCTTGAAAACTGATAAACCCGTAGCAGAGCGTGAGCTATATTGTTAGATATGAAGATATTGGGCTAAGAGATTATAAGGAAGTCTGGGATTACCAGGCCTCCGTCTTCAACAGGCTCACAGAATCAAAGCTCAGGGGCGAAAAGATGCCGGGCACCCTTATTTTTGTGGAACACCCTCATGTATATACACTTGGCAAAAGCGGCTCTGAAAATAATCTCCTGGTAGATCGTATTCAACTTCAGTCAAGAGATGCAAAGTTCTACCGCATCGACAGGGGAGGCGACATAACTTATCATGGTCCGGGGCAGATAGTCGGATATCCTGTCTTCGACCTCGAAGAGATTGGTATAGGGCTGAAAGAATATATTCACCGTCTTGAAGAAGCAGTAATTCAGTCCCTTGGTGACATGGGAATTGCCGCCGGGCGTCTTGCCGGAGCAACAGGAGTGTGGATCGGGCTTTCCGGAAATGAAAGACCACGCAAAATATGCGCAATAGGGGTCAGGGCAAGCCGTTACGTTACCATGCATGGTTTTGCATTCAACGTAAATACCGATCTTTCATATTTCGGGGCAATAAACCCCTGCGGATTTACCGACAGGGAAGTTACTTCTCTGCAGAAGGAACTGGCCGGGCCACAGGACATAGGGAAGGTCAGGGAAATAGTTAAAACAAGGATGAAGGAAATATTTGATCTCGAATGGTCAAGGGAGAGTTAAGCTGATGGAGAAAAAATGGGTATTAAAGGAGAGAGGTGATACTGCGGTGGTGAAACAGCTTGCCGAAGCGCTGAAGGTATCTGATTCACTTGCTGAACTGATGGTACAGCGTAACATAACAACACCGGCCGAAGCCGATGCCTTCTTTAACCCCAGCCTCGACCATCTTCACGATCCTTTTATGATGAAGGACATGAACATAGCTGTCGAAAGACTTGCCACGGCTATCAAGAAAAATGAAAAGATCCTTGTTTACGGCGACTATGATGTCGATGGCACTACAGCGGTAGCGCTGGTTTATTCCTTCCTGAAGGAACAGTACTCCAATGTTGAATACTATATTCCTGACCGTTACAAAGAAGGCTACGGGGTCTCTTTCCAGGGAATAGACTTTGCCGTACAGAACAACTGCAGGATCATCATCACCCTCGACTGCGGGATCAAGGCTGTGGAGAAGGTCAGCTATGCAAAATCGAAAGGCCTCGATGTGATCATCTGCGACCATCATTACCCCGGTTATGAAATACCCAAAGCACTGGCTGTGCTCGACCCTAAACAACCGGGTTGCTCCTATCCCTATAAGGAGCTTTCCGGATGCGGTGTTGGTTTCAAGCTTATCCATGCATATTCAAAAATACAGGGCATTCCCTTCGAAAAAATTGCATCATATCTCGACCTGGTGGCAGTGAGTATCGCCTCCGATATTGTGCCGATAACAGGCGAAAACAGGATACTCGCTTATTTCGGACTTAAGCAGTTGAACCATTCTCCCCGCATGGGGCTGAAAGAGATCATCCGCGAAGCTGAGATAACCAGGGCCCTTACCGTCGAAGACATTGTCTTCAGAATCGGACCCAGGATAAATGCTGCAGGGAGGATGGAGTCGGGAGGGAAAGCTGTCGAACTGCTTATCTCAAGCGACTCAAAACTAGCAACTGGTATCAGCAAGGAGATAAACGGCTTCAATATTGAAAGGAGAACCGTCGACAGGGTTATCACAAGCGAAGCTATGAGGATGATCTCTGAAAACCAGAGAAACAAAAATGCCAGGACAACAGTCCTCTATAATCCTGCATGGAAAAAGGGAGTCATCGGCATAGTTGCCTCCAGGCTCATAGAAACTTATTACCGCCCTACTGTGATACTTACCGAATCGAATGGCTTTGCCACAGGCTCGGCACGTTCGGTCCAGGGCTATGATCTTTATCAGGCTATTGAAGCTTGTTCCGACCTCCTAGAAAGCTTCGGGGGACATATGTTTGCAGCCGGACTGACACTGAAAAAGGAAAATATCCAGGCCTTCACGGAGCGTTTTGAGCAATATGTTAATAATACCATTACACAGGATCAGCTCGTGCCACGGGTGTTTATTGATACCGAACTGTCTTTCACCGAAATAACAGAGGAGTTTTACAGTGTACTCAGCCGTTTTCAACCCTATGGACCTGAAAACATGTCGCCTGTTTTCATTTCGCGAAATGTCTTCGACACAGGGTCAGGAAGAATGGTCGGAGCCAGTGGCGAACACCTCAGACTTGACCTTTGCCAGGAATCTTCTCCGACAAAATCGCTGCCTGCCATCGGCTTCAGCATGGCTAACCACTTTGAACACATTAAATCCAGAAAACCGTTCGATATCTGTTATTCAGTGGAAATGAATGAATTCAGGGGAGCCAGGAACCTGCAGCTTAATATCAAGGATATAAAGACCTCAGACACTTCCGATTAACAGATCGCCCGATTGCACGCCTGCCCGCCGAAACGCAGTGAAGGTGGGATCTCACGATCCTTCAGAACCACATCCTGACCTGCATCTTCAACTCGTCTTTTTCGTCGAAACTATCAGCTGAGCTCATCACCGACCTGACCGAATATTTAATCCTCATTTCGGCTCTTCTCAGAAATTCCCATTTCACCATAAGGTAACATAGCGAACCTCTTCCCGATAATGCCGGAATACTGAAGCTGTACAGAAGATCATTTTCGTAGGCATATAGTCTCGATTCCCAGCTGTCGGTGCTGAAAAGACAATACCTGAACCAGATTGTAACGGGAACTGATCTGAAGCTGGCAGCTATGTCCTGAAGAAAAAGCATTCCTCTGTCACCTGAAGGTTTTACCATCCTGTGATCGAATCTGGTGAGGAGGCTCAGGTTTTCCGATATCCTGTACCTCACCCGGGCACTCAATGTCTGACTTTCAGTTTCATATATTCCTGCAATGCCACGGCTGTCATTTTCATCGAGCATGGCATACCTGTAATTACAGGCCAGGTCAGCTGCAATATTTTCCGACGGATTATAACTGAGTTTTATCTCCATCCTTTTTGCTGTTGAAGGAAAACTGGTTCTGTACTTCAGCCATGGATAACGGGTGATGTCGCAGCCTGCGCTTATGAAGAAATACCTTGCTGCCTCAAACCTGAAATTGCCCAGTATACCCTGTTCATTACCTGCTGTCCTGCTGCTCCCCGGACAGGTAGCATGAAAAGCCGTGTAACCGGTTGAATAATTTCTGAGAAGCATGTTCATCGTCAGCCTGTCGGACGGACGGAGAGTTATACCCTGAACCATCGCAATATCGCTGAAATTGCCTGCGGCTATCTCACCGAAAAGAAGCAGCCGGTTGAAAAGAGCGTTGTAGTGTGCTGAAAATATCCGGTTGGTATTTCCTTCGAAGTCGTGAATTTTTTCCGGATCGCTTTTATCAGGAAGAAAAGGCAGAGAAAACCTGTTTTCGGAGTATGTCAGTCCTCCGGTGAGCGACCGGAATTTATAAGACAGGGAAGCACCGAAAGCGGTCTCCGCCAGGGCATCTTTTTTCTGAATTTCCGAAGTCGTGGTGTGAAGTCCGGTTTGCTGTAAGGATGTAACGGTGTAAACAGTGGAATCGGCATTGGCCGAGATGGTGGCATCAGAATGATTATGCGACAGGAAAAGTATCATACCTGCTTTCCCGAATGCCATTTGTGCTGCAATACCTCTGAAAAAATTATTCTCACCGGCTGAAGTATATGGCTTTACCTCGTTGCGGGAAGCCATGTAACCGGACGAAGTTAAAGAAAGACCGGTTCTGATGCCGGTGTTTATATGAATACCCTGCCCCGACCTGAATGAAAAATCCCCGGCTATGATTTTTCTCACCACGCCGGTTCCTGAGTAAGCCAGGTTACCTGACAGGAAATCGAACATCTTCTCTCCCTTATCCTTGTCGCTTGTAAATCCCCCTGAAAAGCGGCCTGCCGTAAACCTGTACTTTGTCAGCAGCCTGAAGGACGGACCGGCCAGTGTTGTGTCGGCTTCTCCCGGACTGATGATGAAATTTGAAAGAAGCGTATTCAGGAAGGCTCTCCGGTACTGATCATTATGACCGGTGTGCGTAAAGTTGATAAATGGAGCCATGAGTTCGGCAACAGACCTGTCGAAGCCCGTTATCAGCGGGATTTCGTAGATAGATTCAACAGGACCTTTTTTTATTATGTGATCGGCAAGAGACCTTACCTGGAAGGCTGTCAGGAAGAACAGCCTTGATAATTCGGTTTCATCTGCGG
>JAFGXX010000052.1 GCA_016936435.1 Bacteroidales bacterium | reverse complement strand
GGTCAATAAACTATTTTTTCGGCCGCAAATAGGTTAATTCAAACAATCTTCAACGGGATTGCCATCGAGCAGATTTAGCAAATTATGTGCTGCTCTTCTCTGAAGCTCCACCGCAGATCTATCCGAATACCACGCATAATGTCCTGTACAAATAATTCGCGGATGCCTTATCAGCTGCTGCTGCTTTTCCCCGGGAGGCTCATTTTCATAGACATCAATCCCGGCACTATGTATTTTCCCCGACTCCAATGCTTCCACCAGGGCTTCTTCACAGATCACCTCTCCCCTCGATGTATTGATAATAACAGGTTTCTTTTTCATCTTAAGGAATTCTTCCCTGTCCAGCAAATGAAAGGTTTCATGTGTGAGATTGCAATGCAGGCTGATGACATCTGACTTTTTCAATAATTCATCCAGTCCGCTTTTCTTCACAGATAACTGAATAAAATGATCTTCCGGCTTATACGGATCACAGGCAAGAACCTCGCTGAAGAGTTGAGATGCTTTTTTAGAGAATTGAGAGCCTATTCTTCCTATACCGATAATTCCAAGGACCTTGTCGTGGAGCTCAATGATATCAGGAACAGGAGGTGCCGCAAACTTCTGTGATAATTGAGACCGGGTATCCCACATTCCGCGTGTACAGGAAAACATTAATGCGATGGCGTGGTCGGAGACAGCATTATTTGCATATCCCTGCACATTAGCCACTTTAATGCCATGTCGGGTACATGCGTCAATATCAATATTGTCATAGCCCACTCCATATCTCACAATTGCTTTCAGACATCTCATTTCTGAGAGAAATTTTTCATCAACTCTGGTATGTCTGATAAGTAAGCCTGAAGCACTTTTTGCAAAATTTATTTTTTCTGCAGGGTCTCCTGTATAGGAAGGATATATCCTCAATTGAAACCTGCGTTCGCTAAAAAGTTCTTTTTCAGCATTATATGACGTATATCCCGAATCCAGAATTACTATTTCCATTTTGTTCCCTGATTGATCCTTTACAAAATAACTCTTTCAGATGAAACAATCCATTTCCTGTCCGGATATTTAAGGGATCTTTCAGGGGAGGTAATAATGTATCATTGGCTGCCAACCCCGATGATTGATTTCTGAAACAGCAATTTTTCTTATGTTTGTCTCTGTTGTAAGTTTTATTTTCATTGGCAAATTAATGTATTACAGTAAAACATACGAGAAGCATACAGTTTTTTGTAATAACATATCAGGTCAGTAGTAAAAATAAAGAAGATCAAAAATGGACAGAGTTTTATTTGCTTTGAAAAGACCCCAGGTAATTTTATTATTTGCGGCCATGTTCCTGTTTTCTTTTACAGAAACAAAAGATGGCATTAATCAGTCAAAAACAGACATATCGTTTCCCAAAACGAGCTATCGTACCTCAGGTAATCCGTATCTGCCGCTGTGGGAGCATCTGCCCGACGGCGAGCCCAGGGTTTTTGAAGATCCAGACAACCCGGGGAAATACCGCATTTATATCATCGGATCACACGATGTCAGGTTTAAAAGCTATTGCGGACCCGACATCAGGGCCTGGTCGGCACCGGTGGAGGACCTGTCTGCCTGGCGTGACGAAGGTCCCATTTTTACATACCCTGTTGGCGGACAATGGGATGTTATGTATGCTCCTGACCTGGTTGAGCTGAAAAGAAAAGACGGCACAAAGGAATATTATCTGTACCCCCACAGCCGCGGCCGTAACCGGGAAGCTATGGTGGCCAGGGGAAAGCGTCCGGACGGTCCTTTTACCCCGGTCAACATGACTGACGACGGGATGAGGACTTTACCAGGAAGTACCATGGGATTCGATCCGGCAGTTTTTATTGAATATATAACTGATCCTGAAGACCCTGATTATGAGATCGGTTTCAGAGCATACGGATACTGGGGATTCCAGAGATCATTGGCAGGGCAGCTGGATCAGAACACTATGTATTCCCTGAGACCGGGAACCCGGGCCATTGACCGTTTTATCCCCGCCAGTTCAAGATATGGTGTTATCAGGGATCCGGAAGGAACAACATATCCAAATGTTTATCCGGGTGAGGATCTCGGGATGTTCAACTTCTTTGAAGCTGCTTCGATCCGAAAGATCGGCAATAAATATGTATGGGTTTACAGCGGTTATTCGGGCCCTGATTATGGACTAAGCAGTACCAACTCGGCCTTGCGTTACGCATACGGCGACTCTCCCCTGGGTCCCTGGAAAAGCGGCGGCGTTCTTGTCGATTCACGGGCTCCGGTGCCGGGTAAGGATGGAAGCACATTGCAGACCAGTTATTCAGGACATAATACACATGGCAGCCTGGAGCTGATAAACGACCAGTGGTATGTGTTCTATCACAGGGCGCCACGGGGATATGGCTATGCCCGTCAGCCGATGGTAGCACCGGTAAGGGTTGAATGGGATGAGATAGCAGTGGCAGAAGGAGGGAAAGTCACTATCAGGGGGTATGATCCTTATTCGGAAGATAATACCTGGACAGCAAAGGACAGCCAGGGAAGAGAATATACAGGAGCCGAAGTGACTTCCGAAGGTTTTCACATCTATGGACTCGATCCGTATAAATATTACTCCGCAGGATACGCATGTTTCCTTTCTCATCCCCGAACCCAGCAGGATTCATGGGATATTTGGGATAACAACATGCCCATTGCAGGCGTGGAGAACGGTCACAT
>JAFGXX010000051.1 GCA_016936435.1 Bacteroidales bacterium | reverse complement strand
TTAAGGTAAAGGGTATCTGTTCCCTGCTGAGCACCAAGAAAAGCTGAAACAAGGATTAAGACAGATGAAATCACGACGAGCCTTCTCATAAAAAAACCGGATTAAGTTACTTGATTCTGAAAGTTAATATTATCTTTTCATAAAATGTCAAGAATAATCATTAAAAGAAATTTCAGCAGAAGTATTTTATTTTTTTGGGGATACATTATTGAATAGTATTCATTTTTTTCAGCCCTTCAGTATTTGATACCTGTGGGTTGTAATTTAGCAATCTGCGGGCTCTGCTTATATCAAACCAGTGAGACCTGGACAGTTCATCCACAAGGAACCGTGTCAAAAACGGCTCTCCGGATTGCGGAGATATCTTATTGAATAACTCTGCCGCTGCTGCCAGCATATATGCGCTTCCGGCCGGGATAGATTTCATGACCGGAGCATATCCTGACAAGCCGATTATTCTATTGATGAAATCCCATAAAACAACAGGTTCTCCGTTAGTGATAAAGTAAGCCTGTCCGGCCGCTTCAGGTTTATTCATGGCAGCCTCTGCAGCTTTCAGATGAGCTGAAACCACATTGGAAATATATGAGACATCCACACGGTTTTTACCATTGCCGATTCTTCTAAGACTGCCTGCTTTTATCCTTGATATTATTCTGGGCAGCAAATGATTATCACCGGGGCCGTAAACCAGATGGGGTCTCAATGATATTGTTTTCAGGAAATCAGTACAGGATTGTAATACCATCTGTTCTGCCAGAGCTTTTGTTGCGGTATAATGAGATAATGGTTTTTTGGGGTAGGGCAGTGATTCGTCAGCGCCTTCAATATCGTTGCCGTCAAAAACAACACTTGCAGAGCTGGTATATATTAAATATTTGATCTTATTAATTTTACAGGCGTGGATGATATTACCGGTACCTTCTGCATTAGTCCTGTAATAATCCCTGTAGCTGCCACATATACCTGCTTTTGCTGCAACGTGAAATATTATATCAATATTTTCACATGCCTTAATAACCGAACCGGCATCCGCCAGATCTCCTCTTATGATATCAACTCCGATTCTTTTGAGTGCAGGGTAATTATTTCTTGAAAAGCTTGTAACTCTGAAACCTCTTCTTACAAGTTCCTGTACAAGTGCATAACCTATAAACCCGCCTCCTCCTGTAACCAGTGCATTCATTTAATTCTTTTTGAAGCCCAGACGGCAAGTTTCTCACGAAATATCTTGGCATTATGCCGTGGATCGACAGGAAAATGTTTTTTGAACAGGAAATCAGAGATTCCCCTGGTGATCATAACCGAGTTCCCCAGTTCCTGTAACTCCCGTATCAGTTTCTTTGTCCGATAAAACCCGGGTTTAAGCTGGATACATATCACAGGTCTTAATACTCCGGATGCATTCAGACGAACCCCTACAAGTGCGGAACGGGCAACTTCAGGATGCCTGTTGAATACAGCTTCGCATGGTATGGTAAAAAGAGTGCCGTCAGATGTTTTTACTCTTTGTGATTTCCTTCCGTAGAACCATAATCTTCCATGCGGATCATACTTACCCAGATCTCCCATCCGGTGCCAGTTTCCGGGAATAGCCGGATCCCTGATCTTTGAGATTCGGTCAGCATTATCATTCTTGAAATATGAGGGTGATACCCATGGCCCTTTCACAATAATCTCTCCGACTTCACCTGCCGGTATCAGCCTGGCATCACTCCACGATTCCACAGGTGCATCAGTTATTTCAATGATTCTTGCATCCAGTGGATCAACAGGCTTTCCTATGCAGATACCGTTTTCATCCTTAGGTTCATCCAAATAGATACTAAAAAGATCAGAAGCAATTATATCAGTGACCGGCAATGCCTCGGTAGCACCATAAGGGGTGTGAATTACGGCTTTAACGGAAACCAGCCTTCTGAATGATTCCAGCACGCTCCTGTGAACAGGCGCTCCGGCTGAAATTATATTCCTGAGTGAAGTAAGCAAAACATTATTTTGCAGGCAAAATTCAGCCAGCTTTGTTAAGACCATGGGAGAGCCAAACATCTGTGTGCAACTGAAATCATTGATATTTCTTATGATTCTTTCCGGATCCAGTTTCGCGGGATGAATCATATCCATGTCGGCTATTACCGAAGAATTACCGTGACAGAGAGCAAAAAGGCCAAGGAGGGGGAAGGTGCATAGGTCTGTTTCGTCAGAACCGATATTGAATTGAGTTTTCGTTATTTCAATCTGAGCTTTAAGCATACCGGCTGTGTATACAACTCCTTTTGCGGGACCTGTACTTCCGCTTGTAAAAAATATTGCGGCCATTTCATGCGGGTCATAAGGATACGGAGGGTATGTGCGACAATATAAGGGCGTTGTCCTTTTAAGTCTTCTTTCTCCAAAGAAACAGAAATGCCCTGTTGTAATTTTTATTTTCACCATTTTAAAAGCACGAGGATCAGCTAAACACAGTAAATGTGCTTTCGGTGTACCAATGAAGGCTTCAGGTTGCATGTGTGCCAGAACGGATAACATAGCATTTATTCCCATTCCGGGATCTATCATAACCGGAATGGCTCCGATTCTTAATAAAGAAAATGTCAGTATAAAAAAATCTGTTCCGGCCGGAACCATTACAAGGGTCAAAGTGCCAGCTTTAATCCCTCTGTTTTCGAGCTCAAATGAATAAGCATTGACTTTATTCTCAAGCTCTCCGTATGTGACTCTTTCAGGATAAAGAAGCGCCGGTTTATCGGGTAGAAAGTCAGAAAAATGCCGCAGGTAATCTGAAATATTAGTAATAACAGGATGTTGATCAGATTTTTGCATGCGATATTGTTTCAGTTTCTATAAAGTGTAATCGATACATTTATTCCCGATCCGATTGTAAGAAATATTATGTTCCTTGATTTTTTTAAACGGTGATCATCCCATACCTTTTTTAAAGCAAAAGCTGATCCGGCAGTATGAAGAACCTTATTGCCGGTTTCTGGCAGTTCAATAAAGTTATTATTCCTGCCGAGACGGTTATTCAGCCTGTTCGCAAATCCCCGGGGGCTCTGCGACGGGATAATGAGATCTATATCATCAGGATTCTGTCCGGTTTCATCAAGGAATCTGAATAAGGATTTCTCCGCACAATCTACACAAAGATCAGGATAGGATTCCTTTTGCCCGATATTAAGAATGTTCATGCCTTTTCTGCTCGGGCCCCTGCTGCTGAAAGAGGTACGGCTTACAAGCTCATCACTATATTCGGGATATGAATAGGTCCTGAAAAGTGAGAATCCTCCTGAATCAGATGTTCCTGAAAGAATTATTGCTGCAGCTGCCGCCGCAAAGGAAAATCTTTCAGAGAAATCGTAAAAAGGTTCAGAATCGCCGGTTACAACCATACCGGAAGATATTTCACCATTACTGATTGATCTATGAATAATCTCTATTGCCGTAAGCAATCCGCATCCTCCGTTGTTTAAATCGAATGAAAATGTATTCCCGGAATTACCGTTAACTTTAAGGACTGGTTTATGAGAGGTGATTTTACCCTGTATCAAAGCTGCTATTGCAGGTTCTCCCGTATTCCTGTAACGATATATCCCTGTGTTTATTAGTAGACCGATATTGCTGTGATCGGCTCCTGCATCATGAAGGCATTGACGGGCAGCCCTTACAGAGAGCCTGATTGAATTCCCCGGGAAGAGACTGAACAGGGGTTGTGCTATTGAGACCATGTCAATTACTGTTCCCATACATGTGAACTATTTTGTTCATTTTAAAGATAATGACTCCAATGATCAGTCCGGATGCGAAGCAGAGTAACATTACCTTATCATCTTCATTAAATCGTTTTTCATTCAGGTATTTGTAAAGGGCCAGGAAATGTGTGGTAGATGCAGTATTCCCTGTATCTTTCAGAGTTACTGCAATCTGTCCGGGTTTCTCCCCGAAATATTCCAGATAATGATTTGCTCCAGAGATGATCGAACTTCTCGATGTCTGATGGGGTATGAGCCAGTCGATATCATGGAAAGACAGCTGGTTCAAATCAAGAGCCTGCTTTATGATGGGAACAGATTCAGATATTGCGGCCTCGTGGATCTTTTTTGATTTTGTTTTCATTTTTCCACCGGGGGTCCTGCGGTTCTGTCGGCCGGTGCACAAATTGCTGTATCTGCTTAAAGTTGTAAAACCGGAAATAATAAGTCCGTTTTTTTCATCAGCCGTTCTCTCAATTATTGCGGCAGCACCGCAGTCACCTACGGTAAGTGATGATAATTCTGCGCTTAAGGATGTTCTGATATTCTTCAGTGCATGATCGCAGATATTTGATATGTATTCTCCGCTCACAACAAGACAGGTTTTAATAATCCCCTGTCTGATAAATTTCTCAGCTAAATAGACACCTGTAAGCATTCCCGCACATGCATTGGAAATATCAAATGTAATTGCCTTCGTGGCCCCGACAGAATTCTTAATTAATGCGGAAAAAGTTGGTTCGTAAAGGTGGGATAATCCATTTTTATATTTGGTAATTGAGCAATTAATGATCATGTCAAGCTCTTCAGCCCTGTATTTTGAAAAAGAAAGACAGTCTTTAGCAGCATCTACTGCCAGTGAAAATGAATCCTCATCCGGAGAACAAACTTTCCTCTCAAAGATCCCGGTCAGCAGTCCGAATTTTCTGATGCACGGAATTTTTAATTTTTCCAGTAATTCATTGGTAGTTAATATTTTCGACGGGAGTTTTACTCCTATACTTTCTATCTGACATTTCCAGTTCATAAGTTTGGAGGGGTTATTTTGATGATCTGGTTTCTGATTTCTTCCGGAACCTGATAATTATGTCGGCAAGTTCCGTGCTTCTGTCTTCCTGGATAAAATGTCCGGCCTCAAGCCTTGAATGATCCTGTCCGGTTGTCCCGGGGATCCTCTTCTGAAGATATTCATCTCCTCCGCAGGATATCGGATCCTGGGTACTGAAAAGAGTCAGGAAGGGTTTTTCCCACATGGCAAGTGATTCCCAGGCTTTTTCATTAGTCTTTGATTCCGTCTCATTGGGAGTAGTCGGTACCAGGCGGGGAAGGGCGCGGATTCCGGCATAATATTTCATTGACGGAAAGGGAGCCCGGTATGCCTTTCTTTCTTCTTTATCAAGTTTGCGAATTGTTCCGTACTGAATTACATTGTCAACGGGAATGAAGGGAGAGTACCGTGCAAAGTATTTCCATAATTTAAATGTGAAATCTAATTTTTGCTCACCTGTCGGCAGCATTCCGTTGCTGACTATGATCCCGCAGAACAGGTCCGAATGACTGGCTGCAATGCGCAATCCAATCAATGATCCCCAGTCATGGCAGAAAAGAATTATTTCTCTCAGGCCGAGTTTGATTATGAATTCTGTCATCCGGTCGACGTGTGACTGATATGTATGGAATTTTATTTTTGCCGGTTTATCGGATTTTCCGAAACCAATAAGATCGGGAGCGATAACCCTGATGCCGGCTTCTGAAATCTTTTTGATCATTTGACGGTAAAGATACGACCATGCCGGCACTCCATGAAGCAATAATACAGGGTTTGTACCTGACGGCCCTTCATCAACGTAATGAATCTGAAGGCCCCTGATGTCAGCAAAATGAGATTGAAAGGGATAATCTTTCAAACTTATAAAATATATATCCGGTGTACGAAGTATCCCCTCCATCTATTAATTGATTGTATAAGTCCAAGACAACGTTATATTTATAACACAAATTCTCTGGATCAGTTGTTCTCTGAGCCTAATCCCTGAAGTCACACATTTTTAAAATTTACTCTTTTGACTTAATAAAAAATAATCCCGCCATTGGGAAATAATTTGCTCCCTGGGTATAACGCAGCTCTCCTTCAATGCTGCCATTTGCCGGGCCAGAACTAATCCACAATTCTACCTCTTTTAAAGGCAGGGGATCCTTGTCGAAGATTTTTCCGATCTTGCCGCACTCTATGGTGAAAGACAAACCCGACGTTTTAACCGGCAGAAGCCAGTTAGTTTTTATCTTACCATCATCGAATTTTGCAGATCCGATAGAACCATCAACAGAATTATCATCATTTATTTTCACTATAATAATTGCTGAGTCTGATATGAATTGAAACCTG
>JAFGXX010000009.1 GCA_016936435.1 Bacteroidales bacterium | reverse complement strand
TTCAGAATAAAAGCTACCTACAGAACATCTTCATTCCCTGTCAACCCATGGGTTTTCGCCGAGACTTTTTTCCCGACATATCCCGAAACAGATAAGTTAATCGGAATAATGCGTTTGGGAACCGGAATTGAATATTCCATTTCAAAAAGACATTCAATCGATCTGTCGTATGTTTTTCGTCGCGATTATATACCTGATTTATATGATGTAAATCTTCTGGTGTTAGAATATAACATTGACTTCTGATCATTCATTACGTAACTGACTGATAAGTGATTCTCTTCTTAAGCTCCGTAATGAAAGTGAAATTGCCGTAATTCCTGTTGCAGCAATAAGCAGAGCCATCAGGATAATAGTCAGCCAGTGAATATCTGTTCCGCTCATCAGTGAAGGCAAAGTGGCAATCAGCCCAGATAGTGTTCCGCTAATGATACCCCAGATAACTATCAGAACCTGATCTTTCATAATATGTCGTCTTATGGAGGATTGAGAAAAACCTGTAGCAGCCATCAGCGCAAATTCGCGTTTTCTGCTGTTGTAGCTTCTCAGAAGCACGAAACCCAGTCCTGCAGCACCCAGCACCATTCCGAAAACCCCAAGTATCATGAAAACATCAAGATAGGTGTTTGTTACCTCAAGAAATGACTTCAGTCTGTCCGTGGATCTCATAACCTGCATTCCATAACCTGAAAACCTTTCACTCAGCGTTTCAATATAGAAATCTGCTTTTCTGCTGTCGCCGTCTATAAGGAAAACAGAATTTCCCGCCACGGAAGGAAAATACCTGAACAGATCATCTTCATGAATTAAAACATGCCCCTGGAAAACTGAGGATTTCAATCCGCCGGCAATAATAATGTTAAGAGGTTTACCATCTTCAGCCGAAACAACAATGGTGTCGCCAGTGCTTATCTCCAGTCCCCATTTCAGAACTGTTTCATCAGCAATCCCATACACAGTATTGTCTGAGGCATGATTCCCCTGCATTTCCCACGGATTTGCCACATCGTTGTTTTTAAGCCCGGAGACGAAGGAAAAAGATCCGTTCTCAATGAACTTCCGGGGATTAAGTCCCAGGATAGGAGGGGTACTGACGAGATTGAGGTTCAGACAACTGGCATCATCACCCGACACACGCCCGGCCTGAACAAATATCAGGTCCTTTAGTTCTTCTTCATCAAGACCAAATTCCCCTCTTCCCTCATTTGAGTTCAGGTCATGTTTCAAGGGAAGAGCTGTTTGTGCCCATAAAAGATAGCCTCCCGTACCTCCTGCAGGAAGCAAACGTTCATCAGGATACTGTTTGTTAGAGGCAGTTATCATCACCGCAAAAATCCCTGCTGCAATTATCATGACAGGTGTCAGGGCCTCTCCGGGGTGGAAAAAATAATAACGCTTTGAAAGTGAATCAGATGTTTTATGCCTGCTACTGATATAATACGATCTGAGCATCAGTAACATCATCATGAAGAAAAAAACTCCGGAGGCAAAAGCAGATACCGTAGCAAAACGGTCCGAAAATAAAGAGACCATTAGAAGCCCTGCACTGACAAATGATGCCGCGACAAGAAAGATCCTGTTGCGTTTACCGGAATGCAGTTTAAGTTCACCTGTTGAAGTCCGCGACAGCGATGAAATAAAGCGGCTTGTCAGGAAAAAAATAATGACGGAAGAAACGAGAACCGCTGCAATAAACCCCGTAATCAGCGGCATTAAGCTGAATGTATGTGTAAGTGTATCAGTCTGGACGGCCCCGCTCCAGACGCCGTTGAGAGCACGGATCATCACAACATTCATCAGATAACCTGTAAATGCTCCGGGAAGAGCGCCTGCTACAGTTATAACAAACACTTCAGAAAACAACATATTCATTATATCCCTCTTCCTGAAACCGAGCGAAAAATATGTTTTAACCTGCTTCTTCCTTGAGTCAAAAAACAGTGAAACGGCAAGTGAAAGAAGGATCAGATTCGACAATATAATGAAGAAGCCCAGGCTGAGAAAGAGCGACCCAAAATCTGTTCCGCCCTCTGCAGCCCTGATCGAGGAAGCTTTCACATCATTAAGTGTTATGCCGGCTTCACTGGGATCAATAACGCCTTTCAGCATTTTTTGAATCTCATCTTCAGCAAGGTATGCAGGAAAACGTATGGCCGTTGCATTACCAAAATTATTTGACCACAGCATTTTGCCGGTACTGTATTTAAAAAAAGCCTTCGGAGTTCCTCCGTAACGATTCCAGTAATCTTCATCCTTTTCCCTTATCCTGTCGAGAAGAACAGGTATTCCGGCATCCCAGTCAGAACATGTCGTCCGACCTGAAATACCAGGGAAATCAGGCATCAGCGAAGGATCCAGGTATTTGTCCCCCCATTCGGCAATACCTTCCACAAAAAACTTACTGTCAGTTTCTTCAAGCTTGCCTGCAAAACCCTGGACAAACCACGAGACCGTAACTTCGTCTCCCGCTTTAAGGTCTAAATCATCGGCCATCCACCGGTTGACAATCACACCATTGTCAGCCAGATTTCGGGTCAGAGGCCCGTCAAATGACGAAACAAATGAATAAGGTGTAGACCTGTCATCCAGACTGAATGAATTGGCGAGATATGTCAGGACAGGGTAGGAGCCGGGCACAGCAGACAATACAGCATCCACGATGGCACTGTCGATAAATATCCGTCCGGAAATAAGCTCCGCCTCACCTGTGACTGCAGACCTACGGAGCGATAAGCCTATATCGTTTAAGCTGATGATCTCACGGAGTAATGTATTATAGTAAGTTATATCATGTTTCTCAGCCGGATCTATAAGAATCCTGTTTGCCGGGGTTTCTTCTTCATCAGGCACTATATCGTCAATATTCATGAAAATGTTGACCGGGCTCATCTGACTTACCGAAAGAGAAAAATCTGCCGCCTGCTCAGGTTTCAGTATCATTCCGACTTTCAGGACTCTTGAATCACTTTGCTCATCACCCGGAGAAAAAGGTGCATTTGCAGGGATGGGATCAACGGAGCTGAAACGGACGATAATTTCATCGCCGGGCGATACTCCAAGCATCGCAGCAGCTTCTTCATTAAGAGCTGCATAACCTCTTTCAATTACTATGGGTGACCCTGTGCTGAAAACAAAGAAATCTTCATCTGCTCCCAGAATCTTTGCGTTGAGAACTGTCTTCCCTGTGAGAAAATTCTGGCTGTATCCGTCAAGTTCAAGGACTGAAACAGCTTTGTCGCCCGTTTTCATCGAAAGGACAGAATCGAGAGAGGCATTTAAAAACCTTAAGCCGGAGCTGACCACGAAGCGGGTATTTCCCAGTTTTTCTTCAGAAGATTGCCTCAGACTGTGCCTTACCGACTCTCCGGTAAGCAGCGAACCTGATATTACAGCTGTAAGTAGTGCAACTATAACAACCTGATATATTGCATCTTTCCTGTTGTAAATTAGAGACCTGAATATACTACCGGCAAAAAAATATCTCATACCTTCAGATTAACATCTTCATTGCTGCAATTTGCCTCCGGCAAGCCTGTAATTCTTTTTCATCTTTCCGGCGAGATCGGGCGAATGAGTAGCTACAATAAGAGTAATACCCATATCTCTGTTCAAATCTGATAAAATGGTTCCAAGCAGTTCGGCATTTTCTGAATCAAGCGAACCAGTAGGTTCATCACCCAGGAGAAGGTCGGGCCTGTTAACAAGCGCTCTTACCAGCGTTGTCCTCTGTGCTTCTCCTCCGGATATCTGAAAAGGGTATTTACCTGAAAGACCTGATATTCCTGTCCGTTCCATCAGAAGCTTTGCGTGATCCTCCCTGGAGGCATATTCACCTGCTTCAATTCTGTAGGCAGAAAGCGGAAGGATTATATTTTCCCACACCGTAAGGTATGGCAGCAGAAGATGATCCTGGAAAACGAACCCAATGTTCCTGTTTCGGTAGTACGCAGATTCGTCATCATCCAGGCTGCCAATATTTTTATTCCTGAAATACAGGCTGCCGGAATCGGGCCTGTCGAGTGCTCCTATAAGATTTAACAATGTTGTTTTACCTGACCCTGACGGCCCGGTAATAGATATTGAATCTCCATCTTTCACCATAAGTGACAGATTGTCAAGCACAACACCTCGCTGCACGAATGATTTGCAGATATTTTCGAGTCGTAACATAATCCGCTTCCTTATATATTAATCTCTAGACTTCGGTACACTGCTGACAGGTTTCCGGTCATTTTTGAAAGAGACAGCTGTTCCCTGACATTTCTGTTTCCATCATTTCCATATTTTTCCTGTAGGTCCTGATCATTAAGAAGTGTTACCAGGGCGTCAACCAGTGCAGAATGACTGTCGGGTTTATATATCATTCCGCCGCCGGTCATCTCAATAATCTCCGGAAAAGCCCCCGTTGCCGGCTGGACTACAGGTACTCCTGCTGCATTGGCTTCAAGAAGGTAAAATCCGTAACCGTCATATTTTCTCACAGGGACACTTATAACATTTACATTCCTGAAAAACTCAGCTTTTTTATCACCTATAAATTCGGGGTAGATCCTTACAAATTGCTTTAGTCCCTTACTCTTCAGCTTGCTGATCTGTTCTGCGATAAAAGGTTTGTCAACACCGGTAAAGCCTCCGCAAACATGCAGTGTCAGTCCGGGTACCAGGTCTCTTTCACGGATTTCAATAAAAGCATCTGTCAGTTTATCGAAACCGTTATGTGAACTCACACGGTTGAAAAATCCCAATGAAGGAGTTTGCGGTATTTCCCTTCCTGATCCTGATATTTCGGGATCGAAACCCAGCGGGACAATGTGAATATTGTCGCCGCTTACTCCGGTTTTTTTAATGAAATGATCCTTGCTGTATTTACTTGGAGTGATGAAGCTGTCTACATAACTGGTTTCCTTTGCAATCAGGCTCCATGCCCTGACTCTGAACGGTTCAGCCATGTCGTCAATCCAGTCATCTTCATTCAGAAGCGAGCATACTATCTTTACATTCATTCTTTGCTTCAGTTGCCGTGCCAGACCCAGTATCAGAGCGTTAGACAGGTGAATAACATCAGGCTCTCCTTCTTTTTTAAGGTATCTGACAAGTCTGTCCACTTCACGTGGTTTAAATGCATTATCCCCTTCGATCATATTGAGCGTCAGTTCTTCAAGACCTTCAGAATTTGTTGTACCCGACAAACGCGCCGCAAGCCTCAGCAAGGGTGTCGAATCGAATATTTTTTCCAGAAAAAGCGGCATCTTTCTGAAGATTTTTATTCTTTCCCTTAAATACATCGAAACCGCTCCAAAAAACACCTCTTTTTCAAAACCATTCCGGAGATCTTCACTGTCGGGTGGCAAATAAAGGGGAAGTGCTTTTGCCGTCACCCCGGGCACTTTACGTATAGCTCTTACATACAGCATGTCGCGGTAGCAGTTGGCACAATAAAATGATCCTCCCGATCCTGTTATGAGATAGAATATTTTCATGTCTGAATTTTTTTATGGCGCATACCGAACCTGTACGAAATGAATATTTATCTGTTCCCGAAGGCCAGCAACCTGCCGTCTTCAGTGAGGAAATAAAAACGGCTTCCCGTAACTGCCGGAGAACTTCCCAGCGGTCCGCCTGCATTAAAACTCCATATTTTCTTCCCGTCAGCCAGCCCTGCAAGATACACATAACCGTCCATGCTTCCGAAAAGAACCTGTGTGGGTGTTATCACAGCCGAGCCCGTAACACGGCCATTGGTCCTGTATTTCCATATCTGACGACCTGTATGGGTGTCGTAGCAATAAAGGTATTTATCTTCATTGCCGATTACGGTGTAATTATTCCCTACTGCAGGAATTCCCAGAATGGCACCGGAGTTATCTCCCGGAGGTATTCGCCAGACTACTTTGCCGCTGACCAGGTCGGTGCAATAAAAATTGCCGTCATAATCCCCGAAAAACGCCTTCTGATCCGACAGGGCAGGAGAAGCCGCAATATATACACCTATGTTGATGGTATCACGTTCTTTACCTGTCAGAGGATCAACAAGACGGATTATACCGTCGCAGCCTCCGAACACTATTCTGTTGTTTCCCACCGCCGGCGTACCATTCACATAATTATCAGTTTCGAGCTTCCAAAGCATCATGCCTGAAACAGGATCGACACAGTGAAGGAAATAGTCGTAACTTCCGAATATTATTCCTGACTTTTTCCCGGCGATCCAGAAATTTGCCGATCCAACTATCTGATTGTCTGTTGTATATATCCATTCAGGCTTTCCTGTTGACTTATTTACGGCCCGTAGACTTCCGTCGGCGGTCCCGACGATAACAAGTCCGGCATATACCATGGGAGGAGCTTCGATGGCGCTTCCTGCTTCGAATTTCCACCTTATCTTTCCTTCATCACCCACAGCATAAAGTATCCCTTTGTCATCACCAAAGAAGATCATCCCGTCACTTACCACAGGTGATGATTTCGTCCGCGAACCTGTTGAAAGATTCCACAGTAATTCAGGGCGGGAGGGAAGCTCAGCCCTGACAAGCCCTGCAAGATCACTGGTCCCCCGGAAAAGAGACCAGCTGTCTGCCGCTGTCTGAGCAGATGCAAGACCATAAAGCGACAACAGAAGAAAATTTAATATGATTTTTCTTATTCTATTCATGTCTTTTCAATAAAACTCAATGCTCCGGTAGGGCATACCTCCACTGCCTTGCGGGCCTGGCTTGCCAGTATATCGTCAAATTCCGCGGTCAGAGGTTCCGATATTATTGACACAAAACCTCTGTTGATAAAACAAAGTGCCGGTTCATCGTTACTGTCCTCACATACTCTCACGCACAAGCCGCACTTAATACATTTCGCATTCTCAAAAATCAGACCGGTATTTTTGTTTATCTTCTTCTTTATCGGGGAATTAACAAGTTTACCGGCAGGATCCTTAAGAGAAAGATCTTCTGCCACAGCCCTGAGAGCACAGTTCCCCGCTGCCCTGCAATCGCAATGCATGCAACTTTCAGCTTCCGAAGAAGCCTGTTCAAAACTTGTAATATCCCTGTACCTTTCTGACATTCCGTCACACTCTTTCAGCCATTGCCGCAGTTCAGCGTCATTTAGTTTTCCTGTGCGGGATGAAAATCGATTCTTGAGTTCCTCCTTTGCGGAATACCTTGCATCGCTTCCTGCAGCGCTACCTGAAAACAGTTTTTCTTCTTTTATTTTGTCGAAAATAAAAAGCCTGATATTCCTTATTGAGATGGGGGTATCTATTTTCTTTCTCCGGCATGCATTTTCGCAATAAGCTCCGCAGGTGAGGCATCTTATCTCAGGCGTAGCAAGCTCAGAAACTATAAGATCAACGGCTTCCCTGAATCTGCCGGCTGACAGAAGACGGTTCATCCGGGGAATATCATAAGCTGCCGGGCATACCACCCGACAGGGAGCCTCACATTCAGCGCGATGTTCCAGCAGCAATAATTCTACCGCTTTTCTTCTCAGTTCCTTAACATCATCACCTGATGCATCTATGTCCATACCTTCCTGTACCAGTGCCGAACAGGATGGGATATAACTGTTATTCCGTCTGTCCCTTACAAGGCAGACCATGCAGGAAGAATAATGCTCCACACCATCCTTATGGCAGAGAGTCGGAATGGATATACCTGCCCGGCGTGCAACATCGAGAACCGTCTCGCCCTCAGATGCATGAAATTCTATGTTATTGATTTTTATGTACATCGGCGATATTAACTATTTCAATGGCATCTTCGGGACATGTTATGCGGCAATTGTCGCATTTAATACAAAGATCCTGGTCGATAACATGTATTTCATAAGGGCTAAAAGGTATTGCTCCCACAGGGCAGTCCTGGGAACACTTTGTACAACCGGTACATTTGTCATTTACCACATACTTTATCAGATCGCGGCACTTTCGGGCAGGACAGTAGCCTCTTGCATGAGCCTCGAATTCCTCCCTGAAATACTTCAAACCTGTAATCAGCGGATTCGGTGCGGTCTTACCCAGTCCACAGAGACTGCCGTTCCTTACCTCAAATGATAGTTTCTCCAGTTCATCGATTTCCTTCATGTCGGCCTTGCCCTGGCTCAGAAGCGTTAATATATCAAGCATGCGTCGTGTACCTACCCGGCAAAATGTACATTTTCCGCACGATTGCTTATGTGTGAAAGTGAGAAAGTACTTTGTCATGTCAACCATGCAGTCGGTATCATCGAGAACCACCAGCCCTCCCGATCCCATCATTGCACCCATTCGCGACAGTTCCTCATAATCTATGGGTGTATCGGCCATCGATGCAGGTATACAGCCCCCTGAAGGGCCTCCGATCTGAACTGCCTTGAAAGTTCTTCCATCACCTACTCCATATCCTATCTTTTCCACGATGTCTCTGATGGTTATACCCATTGGTACTTCAATGAGACCTCCTCTGGCCACTTTCCCGGCGAGGGCAAATACCTTTGTTCCTTTGCTTTTTTCGGTTCCGATTGAACTGAAAGCTTCCGGACCATTATTTATTATCCAGGGTACCAGCGAAAGTGTTTCAACATTGTTCACCAGTGTCGGCTTTTCTCTGAAGCCTTGTACAGCAGGGTAGGGAGGTCTGAGTATCGGGGTTCCCCTTTTTCCTTCGAGCGAAGCTATAAGGGCCGTTTCCTCGCCGCAGACAAAAGCCCCGGCCCCCTCAAAAATCGTGATGTTGAATGAAAACGTGGTGTTCAGGATATTATCTCCCAGCATCCCCCGCTCGTAACAGATCTTCAGTGCGTTGCTTACTCTGCTCACTGCAAGTGGATACTCCGCCCTGATGTAGAAAATACCTTCGGAAGCTCCGGTTGCAAAACCGGCTATCATCATTCCTTCTATAACCCTGAAAGGAAACGACTCGAGAAGCATCCTGTCCATGAAAGCACCCGGATCACCTTCATCGCCGTTACATACAACGTACTTCGGTGAACCCGGAGACTCCGAAAATATCTTCCATTTTTTTCCGGTTGGAAACCCTGCACCACCTCTTCCCCTTAGACCACTCTCCAGAATTATATCAGCTATCTCACTCTTGTCTGACTGACGAAGTACTTTTTTTAATGCTTCAAATCCACCCAGAAGAATATATTCATCGAGCGAGTCAGGAGTCAGTATACCGCTCTGCTGCGTTGCTATATGAACCTGGTAACTGAGAAAATTATTCAGAAATTCTTCACGTTTCTCACCTGGCAGGTTAATGGGACTGTTAAGTTTACCCTCATGAACAAATGAATCTGCAAAATCATTGATCCTGTAAATGAGCCTCTTGCCAAACTTTCCCGGTTTTATATGCTTGAGAAGGATATCTTCTACCTGGACAATTTTCACGTTTGTATAACGGTGATGGGTGCTGTCGTTCATCACTATCTCCAGCAACGGAGTCTGGTTACAGACTCCCACACAACCCACAGGTTTGAGTTTTATATTAAGGTCATAGGCTTCCTTAACCTCGAAGAGACGCGAGAGTATCTCCCTGCTTCCTCCTGCAACACAGCAACTGCCCAGTCCTATCCTCACTTCAGCATCATAAACATCAGGGGCCACCTCCTGATGAAGGTCTTTTTGATGTTTCCCCGTATTTATAAAATCATACAGTATTTCAGCAGCCTGTGTTGATTTGACATGCCCGTAAGTTTTTCCGTCAATCTGCACTACCGGCGCCAGTGTACAACATCCAAGACAGGCTACTTCCTCGATCGAAAACAACCCGTCGGCGGATGTGGATGTCGTTTCATCAAGCTTTAGTTCGCGTCGGAATGCCTCAGTTATGAGGCCGGATCCTTTTACATGGCAGGCTGTGCCTGCACATATTTTGATAATATGTTTTCCTGCCGGAATGTGCCTGAACTGGGAATAGAATGTTGACACCCCGGAAATCTGGCCGGGAGTTATCTCTGTCAGCCTGCAGATCTCCTTTAATGCCTCCGATGGGATGTAGTTTAGCCTCTTCTGCAGCTCCTGGAGAACCGGGATTACCTTATCTTTTTCCCGTCCGCACTTAGCAACCACCTGGCTGACAACTGTTTTTATATCATCTGACTTGAGTTCAGGCTGACAGTTGCAACCATGTTCTTCAATATGTTTCACTTTTTCACTCACTTGCCTGAAATGCAGTATAGGTTCTTTCTTCCTCTTATATAGATATTTTTATCCGAAAATGCAGGAGTACACTCCACCGCTTCTCCAAGCTGTGATTCCGCGACTGGTTCATATGCGCCTGCAGCTTTTACTATATGCATCAGTCCGCTACGGTTCATGAACCATACCATGCCGTCGGCAATTATTGGCGACGAATAGAACTGATCACCGAAATAATGTGTCCACAGAGTGTCTCCCGTTTGTGTATTATAACATACTGCATCGCCATATCCTGTTACCAGGAACAGAAATTCGTCAGTTGCCACCGGACTTGGTATGTCGGGGGTGTAGCTGTTATCCTGCCATTTAATTACAGGAGTTACTCCTGCTTCAATAGCTACCAGGTTCGAATAGTCGGTAACTGAGAAAACCATGCTGCTGTTTATGGCAGGTGAAGGGGCAACATCACCGTACATGCAGTCTATTGTCCACAGCTCTTTCCCGTCGGAAGGATCATAAGCTGAAACAAAAGGATTTCCGTTTATTATCACCTGTGTTATCCCGCCAAAAATGCCTATTGCCGGTGACGACCATGCGGGTGAACCCTGTCTCAGTGTCTCCCATTTCAACTCTCCGTTTTCTATGTCATAACCCATCACGGAGATTTTTTCGTCGGAATCATACTGTACAACCAGAATGTCATCGTGGATGATCAGTGATGATGAATAACCGTAAATATTTGCAGGCACTCCCAGGTTAAAAGCCCATTTACTATTTCCGTCGTGGTCGAAGGCTGCTAGATTGCCGTTTGCAAAGATTGCACATACAGCTTTCGCGTTTACCGCTGCCGACGAAACTGCAAGCCCGGCATCCCTGTCCATTTTAGGGAGCTCCGCAGGTTCTCCCGGCAGACCGGAGACCGCAGAAGTCCACAGTAAGGTGCCATTATTCTTATCGTAGCAGTGAACAAAGCATTCAAGTTCTTCAGCTCCTGTGACGAAAAGCCTGTCGCCCCATATTACAGGCGAGCTCTTGCCATCGGAAGGTATGACTGTCTTCCATTTCACTCCTGTTCCGTCCTCACCGTTCCAGCTGAGAGGATAGCCCGATCCCCCGGCTATACCTCTGCCGTCTTCGCCCCTGAAAACAGGCCAGTTTGTGTCGTCCGGATCAAACTCATTCCTTGTAGCTGCTCTCTGTGCTTTCCTGGCTTCCCTGGCTGATAATGCCTTTACCCTGTTACCACTCAGATCAGGAAGGTTGCTGCGCAGGAGGAATGATGCCAATATCGCTCCTGCGGTAAGCACTACAGCGGAGCCGGTGAGATATTTTCTGTATCTCTGCTGCCGGAGTCCTTCGTCGGGCTTCGACCCTGGTATTCCAGGCATAATTTTTTCATTCCCCGCGATAAGCCTCTGACAAATAATGAAAACAACGGCTCCGGCAAGTATAAGCCATGACCCGGTCTCAAGCTGCCTTCGTGATGAGAAATATGCTTTTCGTGCCATCAGGTCCATTGCCCTGACCTGTTCCGCCAGAACCGCGTTTTCCTGATCTTTATCGAATTGTTCTTTCACTGAGAGAAGGGCAGGATTATCGAGCGGATTGATAGTCTTCAGCTGGATCAGGCTGAAGATCATCAAAAGACCTACAATAAGCGTAAAGATACCTGCTACCTGACTTATGTTTCGTATTACTCTGATATCATTTTCAGCAAATCTCATATTTTGTCTTTTTTAACCTGAACCGGGCAATATCTGAAACATTTTCCGCAACTGTAGCATTTGCCCCTGTGCGGTGAATAACCTGTACGGGAACTTCTGATAGTAAGCGATACAAGGCCTATGCCCAGCGCCAGACCAAGAAAGGCTCCTGCCCACGGAGATGCTTTCCTGAATTTCTTTATAACATCCATTTCTCTGGTGAAAAGCTCTTCTTCAGTACTGCCCGACTCCTTAAAAGCCACAGCGGCAAGTGATGTTGCTTCTGTTCCCGTTTCAACCTCCTCCCGTATTTCCATTGCCAGCTTTACGTCAGGGTTTACTTTGGAAAGGGCAGGAGCGAGATTGAAAAAAATAACAGATCCTGCCGCAGTGAACAACGGGATAAGAACCAGGTAAATCAAAAATCGTTTTCTCGACCCTGTTGTATCCCCGGCATATTCCGCCTTTTCGGGAGGCAGGATGACATCATAGGGACATGAATCTTCACAAAGACGACATTCGGTGCATTCTGCAGGCGTTATAGACAGATGTCTCCATGAAAACCTGGAAAATAAGTTTAAAAGCACACCGTAAGGACATAAATATCTGCAATATGGGCGGTTTATGAAAATACCGGCCAGGAGCAGAAGTATACCGAAGACTATCATCGTGAAAGGTGCGTCAAGCCTGAAGATACCCACAAAGGGATCGTATCTGCAGATGATAAACTGGCTTCCGGTAGCAGCAAACAGTACCGTTAATGCAAGATAGATGAAAGGGATGGCAGCCATAACCGATTCAACTGCACGCGGCAACTTCACGGGACTGAATCCTGTAAGTTCCTGGATCGCTCCCAGCGGACATACCCCTGCACAAAACACCCTTCCAAACAATAGTGCGAAAACAAGAGGAATAATAAAGAAAAGAAGAGCTGTAAGAGGAATTGTGTAATTACCATTGAAGAGGGCCAGAGCCACATTCTGAACCGACCCTACTGAACAAATACACCCTTCGCGATAAAAACCGAAATATGCAAGGGAGAAAACAGCGAGCCATACCAGACCGTTCCGCGACCTTTTTTTCAGCGCCAGCCATGCTGCAACCGACAGGGCAGCGATAAGCACAGCCACATCGACATATTCAAGCCATACAGCCCTTTGAAGAGGCAACTGGTGTTCCGGATATTCATATCCCGACTCAAACTCAGGCCTGGGAAACCTGTCCTGTGCCATCATTACTGTTTGCCACAAAAGCATAAGGGCCAGTACCATGTAAGGCAGACTTTTTTTTAAATCGAATCTTTTTAATCCTTTATACACCTTTGTCAACTTATATCTTCTGTCATTAACCTTTATCCGTTCACCGCTCAGGAATGCCCTTCTTCACGCTCCTTCGGAATATACTGCATATCGGCGGGTACCCGTGATATTGCCTGCGCAGGACAGCTTCTTGCAATGGAACACTCATTGCAATTATCACAAAGCGACTGGTTTATCTGTAAATAAAGCGAGCCGTTGCCGAAATCCTTGCATCCCTTGACGCATTTACCGCAGCCATCACACAGATCTTCGTCTATTGTATATTCAAAATATGGTTCTTCCACAAACCTTCTGACAATGGCCCCGGTCGGACATAACTGATTCTCTGCTCCGGTGCTGATCGTCTTTACCCCCTGCCGCAGATAGCCTCCGCACAGGTCACAGTAGCCGCACATAACATAAGCATGAACACATTTAACTGCAGACGGCGTTTTGACACAATGGGTTTTACATTGTCCGCATTGAGTGCATTTGAAGGGATCGATCTGCCATACATAACCCGAGGCAGTGGTCTTTTTAGCCAGCGCCAGGGGAACAGCCACCAGTGGTGCCACAACCAGAACCCGCCCGGCTTTCCTTACAAAGTCTCTTCTCGACTGGTATATATTTTTTTCATTTTTCATTCTTCTCCGCCCTTTTCTTCGTAATGAGGTTTTGCAAGCTATTAACCTGGTATATTACTTCCTTAAATACAGTTCACATTCATGTTCTCCCCCGCATTTTCCTTTTCCGGGGCATTTTGAACAATCCCGGGCCACCGATACTTTTGTACTCAATAATCCGGCGACAAGTGCCAGGATAAGGGATATGGCAATTCTGAAAGATGTTCTGATAAAATCTGATCTCCTGATATTCATTTCATTCGTTTATTACCGGTTTCTCCTGAAAACATATAATCGTGAATCTTCACTGTCAGCAGCATATATTGTAATGCCGTCAGAAGAAGCAATATCGAGTGGCACCCCCGGGGTGAAATCGTTTCTGGCCGATACATATTCGACAAAACTCCCTGACTTATCCAGTATCTTTATGCGGTTAATACCTTTCTCGGCTGTAATGAATCCCTGTGGCACTATTATAAAATGAGCAGGATTACAACACCCGCAGAAAGCGTCAGGCGCTGTTCCCGCTTCACCGAAAGCATCCAGATATTTCCCGCCGGTGGTCCATGTTTCTATCCTCCTGTTGCCTGTATTGGCCAGGTATAGGAGGTTTCCCGCGCCAAGGGCAACATCAAAGTAAGGACTCGGGATTATAAGACTGGCATCAGCATGTCCTATCATGGCAGAAACCTGTCCGTCTTTTTCGAGTATGAATATTCTTTTTATTCCGGCGTCGGCGAAAGCCACGTGATCACCATAAACCGAAACGGAGGTTATGAAGCTGTTGGCCTCATAAGGCCCCCATTCGGTAATTATCTTTCCGTCAGTGCCAATCAGGAAAATAGTCTCTGCCGATGCAGCATAGAGTGTGTCACCATCGATGGCAAGAGCTGTGACAGATGAAGGTGTTCTGACACTCCATTTTTTCGTCATCGCTGTATCATAGCATGATACGAAGGCATTTCCTCCGGCAAATACTTCTCCGATGTCAGATACGGTGACGGCTTTAAGGGAACCATCTGTGACTGTGATCTCCTTTGTCACATTCCACATGTCGGGGTATTCAATTTCCTCCTCTGCAGTTGTCTCTGAGGGCATTGAACTTCCGGATTTTACGGTATCTACGATAATATATCCTATGAAAGTAAGGATCACCAGGAGAGAGAAAACAGCTATCAGTTTCTTATTCATATTTCAGTTTTTTCCTATATCAAGACAAACCATTGTTCTCGAATCCCTCATAATGAGGTATCTGCCGGCAATTGCCATCGGTCCCCAGGCTTCGACACCCGTTGTGATCCTTGCTTTTGATACAATCGTGGCAGAGGGTCCGGCCAAATTAAGCAAAAAGAGATTTGCGTCATCATCCAGAAGAAACATCCTGTCACCACTGATGATATAGGGGCCCAGCCCGCGTCCAAACCTGTTTTCTTTTCCGCTGGTCCATACTGGTTTTGTAAGGTCGGAAACAGCGTAACATACCAGCTGTTTTTTCAGGGGACCCGCATTTTCAGGAGCTACCGACCAGATATGACCATCTTTTATTATTGGAGTCTGCTGGTCGCTTGCAATGCCTTCAGATGCCCTGTGCGATTCCACAACCCGGGCAGTGAATTCTGAACCGTCAAAACCGATTTTTATCCTCGCACCACCAGCGCCGTAACTGCCAAAAACTGCAATCTCGTTATCTTCAAGGAGGAGAGGAGAGGCTGCAGTGGTAGGCGGGCTCCACTCCTTTGTTTCCCATAGAAGCTGGCCTCTGTCTGCATCTTCCGCCGAAACACCTATCACCCCGCCGACAGCATTATATACATACATCCTCCTGCCGTGAATGATCATGGGAATTATCGATCCGTGCGACATCCTGAAAAGATCGGGGTTGGGTGTCTCCCATAGTACCTTCCCCGTGGCACAGTCCACGCCGGTCATTATCGCCCTGCCTCCCGGAGCAAGTATGGCAACACCATTATCGATCAGCGGGCACTGACCTGAGTAAAAATCAGGGGTAATTCTTCCCTTTTCATCTCCCGGGATACCGTATTCCTTTTCAAGATCAATCGTCCATAAAAGGTCACCCGATACAGGATTGACACACATCACATGCGATCGTGGCCCGATAGTAACCAGATAATCATCAGTGACTGCAGGAATAGTCCTTGAATAGCCGTGATTCCTTTTCATGTCGGCATAATACCATCGCCGCCAGAGTTCTGTGCCTGATTTCAGGGAAAAGCACCTTAACATATCGGCTTTTCTCCTTTCGTTATAGTCCATTACGTACACACGACCCCTGCTCACCGCTGCCCCGGCATACCCTTCTCCCAGTGTTACTTTCCAAACTACCGGAGGCCCTGCCGAATCCCACGACTCAGCAAGCGGAGTGCTATCCCTGCTGATGTTGTCAAAATGAATACCCCTGAACCTGGGCCATTCTCCTGACACAATCCCGTCAATAATACCCAGGGAGTCATAAAACTCGCCTATAATAACTGAATCAGACCTGGGTTCCTGCTTTGGACGGTTGTCCATTCCTGGCTTCCTCAACACAAGATCTGACTGGTAGTGGTCATCAAGCAGCCACCATAAAAGCAATGCTCCAAAAAGCAATGCTGCAAGGCTGGTCATAACTATGGCAGCTGATCCTGGCTTAGACATTCCTTATTCTCGTGCTTCGGTTTTAACTGATCATCAGGTCAGAAATCAGTGAAATATACTGATTTTTATTTGATTGAATAGACTGCCAGATAGCCTCCGTGCCTTATGAAAAGCCTTCCGTTGTCTATCACCGGATGAGCCCAGTAAGGGCCTGTACCTTTTGTGATTCTGAATTCATTCACAACGTCCATTTTTGAAGGATCGGCTTTCATAAGTCCGACATGACCGGTCTTCTCTTCATAAATGTACAACATACCGCCGGCACTGATCACCGATCCTTTGTTGTACCACGGGTTTATCCAGTTCGTCTTGCCTGTATTCCAGTCTACACAAATCCACCTTCCCATTGAATTGTTATCATGGGTTGTACTGAAGATATGGTTGCCAAGGAGCACCAGCCCGCCTACATGAGGAGTAAGGTCAGTGTTCTTCCATACCAGTTCCGGCGGCCTGCCATCCCAGTTGATCTTTAGCTTCACAGCTGTCTGCTCATAGCCGTTTGCGACCAGGAGAAAGCCATCCTTATATAGTGGCGTGTTTGTGTGATTCCTTCTTCCTCCCTGTACTGCGTTGGCAGCTTCATAGTTATATTTCCATAACATCTTCCCGTTTGCCGGGTCGACAGCATACACGTGTGCCGTTGCAAGTGTTACTATCATTTTTTTGTTACCTTCCCTTATGAGCAGAGGGTTGACATAATGCGTACCCTCATTGAGTGAAGGAGTTTCCCATACAACTTTACCGGTCTCAGTATTAAAGGCAACCATCGCAGCCATGTTACCGCCGGGAGTACCGATAACAAGATTATCGACAACAACAGGAGATTCAGAAATGCCAAAACGGGGAGCCTGGGCTCCGTACTGCCTGAAATAGTTCACCGTCCAAACCAGTTTACCATTCCTGTCGATGCAAACCATATCGCCTTCACCACTTACTACATATAGTTTATTGTTATAGAAGGTGGGAGTACACCTCGCTTCAGGATAATTGCTCCTGGATATTTTTCCGTAAACAGTTTCCCATTTTTTCTTTCCGTCCTGAGCAAATGCATATAAAATGTCATTTCCGTCCCTGCTTCCGGTAATATAGACAGCATCGGCAGTCACCGTTGCACTTGAAAATCCCGGACCAATTTCCTCTGTCTCCCATATCAGGGCAGGTCCTGACCCCGGCCATGTCTTCAAAAGAGAAGTTCCGGCATAGATACCGCTACGCCCTTCTCCTCTCCATCCATAAACAGACTGTCCGGTCGAAAATCCATACAGTATGGTTAATAAAACTGCCGCTAAAAATAATTTCTTATTCATGTGTAATTTCTTTAACAGTTTAGTGATCGCGCAATATATAAAAAGAAACCATTAATAATGCCAAAGTATTGTATGAAGCATTATTACAGCTTATGATTTAAATATTTTTAACAACCATGTTGCAGCCACATGCGCTTAGCCAATTGCCTGACAGGAGAACTAAAACTGCCGCCCAGTATCATAAGGCAGAAATTCTGATCGAAAGTCGAAATATTTTCTCCGGCATTTTCTTAAAAAGTTTTATTTTTAAAGAATATTAAAAATGCTTTTATGGAAAAAGATTACCGCGACTACTCGTGGAATATCATACTGTGGCTTATTCTTTTCCTTGTCTTCGGTATCATAATAATAACCTGCAGAGCTGAGCACGGAGATGTTATTATGACAGTAAACGGACCAGAATATCCCGGAAAGCTCTCAACTGCACTTTCGCATGAACATGTTCTTGTCGATTTCATCGGGGCCGACAGCACTGGATATTTCCGCTGGAACAGGGATTCGGTGATTGAAAAGGCACTACCCATATTGAAAAAAGCCAGGGCAATGGGAGTGAAGACCATCTTTGAATGTACACCTGCATACCTTGGCCGCGATCCTCTGCTGCTGAAAGAGCTGTCAAAACTGAGCGGGATCATCTTCATCACCAACACCGGCTATTACGGCTATAACTATAGATTTCTCCCGCAGAGCTTTCAGTCAGCCGATGCGAAAGAGCTGGCAGATATTTGGATTGATGAATATTACGGCGGCATTGATGAAAGCGGAATACGACCCGGATTTATTAAGATTTCTGTTAATCCGGCCGATACTCTTTCACTTTCTGATAATAAGATCATAACTGCAGCTGCCCTTACTCATCTGGCAACAGGACTTACAATTGCCTCGCATACAGGTCCTGAAGGTCCTGCATTTGCACAACTGAAAGTGCTGGAAGAACACGGCGTCGATCCCTCTGCCTTCATTTGGGTTCATGCACAGAGAGGAACCATGGAAAGTAACATTGAAGCAGCCGGGCTGGGAGCATGGGTTTCATTTGACAACGTGAGAGAAAGACCAAACCTTAAGACCGGTGACAGGAATAGTATTGGATGGTATGCTGACAGGATAGCACGTATGAAAGAGTTGGGACTTATCCACAGGGTACTCCTTTCACACGATTCCGGCTGGTACGATCCGGCTTTACCCGGAGGCGGAACCATCAACGGATATACCGACATCTTTAATTTCCTCATACCTGCACTTAAGGAGAGAGGATTAACAGATCCTGACATAGACCAGCTTCTTGTAAAGAATCCCGCCAAAGCATTCACAATAAAAATCAGAAAACACAATAAATCACTAACCCTAAACCCTAAACCTTAAACCTTACTTCGCCCGCCGAAGATTTATCGAAGGCGGGAACCTTAAACCTTAAACATCAAACCCTAAACTTCCCCCATGAAACCCACCACCTCATTAATTCTCCTTGCCTCTGTTGCAGCAGCAAGCTGTACCCAGTCGGGAAAAGAAGCCCGCCTTCCAAATATTGTGTATATCCTGGCCGACGATCTGGGCTACGGAGACCTTAGCTGTTACGGTCAGAAAAATTTTTCCACTCCTAACATCGACAGGATCGCCGAAATGGGAATGCTTTTTACACAGCATTATACCGGCTGCACCGTCAGCGCACCCTCACGCTCCAGTCTTATGACAGGTCTGCACACGGGCCACACTCCGATAAGAGGCAACAAAGGCTGGAAGCCTGAAGGACAATGGCCGCTTCCTGCCGAATCTGTAACGATAGCCGAAATGCTCAGGACAGCAGGTTATACTACCGGTGCATTTGGTAAATGGGGACTTGGATATATCGATACTGAAGGCGATCCGAATGCCCAGGGCTTCGATGAATTCTTCGGTTTCAACTGCCAGAGCCTGGCACATAACTATTATCCGTATTATCTGTGGCATAATCATGAAAAAATTATGATCCCTGAAAATGAGGGTAATGCCACCGGAGTTTATGCTCCCGACATGATACATGAAGCTGCCATGAAATTCATTGAAGAAAACCGCACAAAACCCTTCTTCTTATTCTACCCAAACATAATACCCCATGCAGAACTTTTTGCCCGCGAAGAAAATATGGCTCTTTTCCGGGGTAAATTCGAACCTGAAAAATCTTATAAGGGTGTCGATGAAGGTCCAAGATACAGGAAAGGAGGCTATGGATCACAACCTGAAGCCCATGCAGCTTTTGCCGCAATGATAAAACATCTCGACGACTACGTTGGCGAAGTACTGGATAAAATCACTGAACTGGGTCTGGAAGATAACACCATTGTGATATTCGCATCCGACAACGGCCCCCACCTTGAAGGCGGTGCCGATCCTGACTATTTCGACAGCAACGGTCCACTTACCGGTTATAAGCGCGACATGTACGAGGGAGGCATCAGGACTCCCATGCTGGCAATGTGGCCGGGGAATATCAGCGCCGGATCGCGGACAGATCATATATCAGCTTTCTGGGATGTTATGCCTACTCTCGCTGATATTACAGGCATAGAACCTCCCGAAAATATTGACGGTATATCATTCCTTCCCACACTTCTCGGAAAAGAGCAGAAAGACCAGCATGAATATCTCTACTGGGAATTCCATGAGCAGGGCGGAAAAGTTGCCGTAAGAATGGGCAACTGGAAAGCAGTAAGGAGAGATGTCGACAAAACTCCGCGGGGTATGACCGAACTCTATGATCTCTCAACCGATATTGGCGAAAAGAACAATGTTGCCGGCCAGAACCCCGACATTGTTAAAAGAATGGAAGAGATCATGGAGGAAGCACACGTCCCCTCCAGCGTGTTCCCGTTTTCATTTGAGCCGAAGTAACAGAACAGCCGGCTTCTCTAAAACAGGAGAATGGATTTATTGACGGAGTATATCCATTCCACTTTTCAAAATATATGTTATTGGAATGCCTTAAAAAACCCGACATAACCTGAGATAATGAAAAAATACAGTATCATACCACGCACCATAGGTGTACTTTCAACGGCCGCGCTTGCCCTTTCAGGATGTAAGACCACTGACAGTCCTAATATCATCCTGATCTATGCTGACGACATCGGATACGGCGATTTAAGTTGCTATGGATCAAATCTGTCAACTCCAAATACAGACCGCCTTGCCGCTGGTGGCCTCCGGTTTACGAATGCCCATTGTACTTCTGCCACCAGCACCCCTTCGCGCTACTCTCTCCTCACAGGTGAGTATGCTTTCAGAAAAAAAGGGACAGGAGTTTTGCCGGGTGATGCATCTGCGATAATTGCACCCGGAAGATTCACCGTCGCCTCCTTAATGAGGAATGCAGGATACACGACAGCAGTAATCGGAAAATGGCACCTCGGACTGGGACCGGCAGGAGGACCTGACTGGAACAGTGACATAACTCATCAGCCACTTGACATAGGTTTCGACTATAGTTACATCATTCCGGCTACCGGAGACAGGGTACCATGTGTTTATGTAGAAAACCGCAGGGTATCAGGACTGGATCCTTCCGATCCCATACAGGTAAGCTTCAGAGAAAAGGTGGGTGACTGGCCTACAGGCCGTGAGAATCCTGAACTCCTGAAAATGCATCCCAGTCACGGACACGATATGACAATCGTGAACGGAGTGAGCCGTATAGGCTATATGACAGGAGGAAGATCGGCTTTGTGGGTAGACGAGGACATGGCTGACGTAATAACGGACAAGGCTGTGAAATTCATTGAGAACAACCGTGACAAACCATTCTTCCTCTACTTTGCAACACACGACATACACGTGCCCAGGATGCCAAACCAGAGATTTGAAGGCAAAAGTGGGATGGGACCAAGGGGAGATGCCATACTCGAATTCGACTGGTCGGTGGGTGAAATACTGAATACTGTTGAAAAACTCGGCCTTGCTCGAAAAACCATTATTATACTGTCCAGCGACAACGGTCCTGTGGTGGACGACGGCTATAAGGACAGGGCGGTTGAACTTCTCGGTGACCACAAACCTGCCGGCAAACTGAGAGGAGGCAAATACAGTGCCTTCGAAGGTGGCACCCGTATACCTCTTATAGTAAGCTGGGAAAGGAAGATTAAACAGGGAGTTTCAGATGCTCTTTTCAGCCAGATCGACTTTCTTGCATCATTAGCTGCCCTTACAGGCCAGGTTATCCCTGCTGAAGGAGCACCCGACAGCCAAAATAATATCGATATACTTCTCGGAAAATCAAAAAAAGACCGGGAATGGCTCGTGGAGCACGCTTCAAACGGACGCCTCGGTGTAAGAAAAGATGAATGGAAATATATCGAACCCGGCCCCGGACCAAAAGTGAATGTCAACGTAAATATTGAACTCGGCAACGACACTCTTCCACAGCTATACAATCTGAAGACCGATCCCGGTGAAACAACCAACATCGCAGAACAAAATCCTGAGATTTTGACCGGGATGAAGGAGCTTCTTCAGAGTATCAGAAAACAAAATTGACAAAACTTTAAAAAGAAGCAGAAAAAATGTTCAGTACCAAACTAAAAGCCGGTGCAGCCACGCTTGCGATGATCCCCTTGGCTGCTGGACTAAACTCATGCAATAATTCGTCGGAGAAACCAAACGTAGTTTTCATACTTCTCGATGATATGGGTTATACCGACCTGGGTTGCTATGGCAGTACTTTCTACGAAACCCCCAATATCGACAGGCTGGCCTCAGAAGGCATCCGGTTCACCGACGCTTATGCTTCATGCCCCGTCTCCTCGCCAACACGCTCATCTGTTATGACAGGTAAATATACCGTCAGAACCGGCATTACCGACTGGATACCGGGGCGACAGGCATCAAAAAGCGGCTTACCTGATGATAAGCTTGTGGCTCTGCCCTTTAATCTTAATTTAAGACTCGAAGAGGTGACTCTTGCTGAAGCTCTGAAACAGAACGGTTACCGGACCATGATCTCAGGGAAATGGCACCTGGGTGAAACAGAGGAATACTGGCCTGAATATCAGGGTTTTGATGTCAACAGCGGAGGTTTCAGCAAAGGATCGCCGGTGAGGAATAAGACTGCCAACGGCTTTTTCTCACCGTATGGCAATCCGAGACTCGAAGATGGACCGGAGGGTGAATATCTGACCGACAGGCAGACAGATGAAGCTATAAAATTCATCGAAGAAACAGGGAAGAATCCTTTCTTCCTTTACCTTTCATATTATGCCGTCCATAATCCCATGCAGGCAAAAAAAGAGCATATTAAGAAATTTACTGATAAAGCGGTCTCCATGGGCCTCGACAGCAGGGAAGCATTTACCAGGGACAAAGAATGGATAAGACCGGAGATGAGCAACAATTTCAAGGAGAGAATAATCCATAGCAATCCTGTATATGCCGGAATGATCTGGAGTGTCGATGAAAATGTGGGACGACTTATTGATAAGCTAAAAGAATCAAAACTATATGATAACACAATAATTATCTTCACCTCCGACAACGGAGGACTCTCAACTTCTGAAGGATCTCCCACATGCAACTCACCCCTCAGGGCCGGAAAAGGATGGCTTTATGAGGGCGGTATAAGAGTGCCTCTTATCATCAGACATCCTTCGGCAGAAAAAGCAGGCAGCACAGAATCAGCTCCTGTGTCATCAATAGATTTCTTTCCGACAATAATGGAGATGACAGGTTCAGTATCTCCTGTCACCGATATCGACGGCATAAGCATCATGCCTTTGCTCACCGGAGCTTCGCTTGCCGAACGCCCCCTCTTCTGGCATTATCCGCATTATTCAAACCAGGGCGTCGAACCAGGAAGCGCGGTGAGGCTCGGCAGGTACAAGCTTATTGATAATTTCGAAAGAGAGAGACTTGAACTGTACGATCTTGAAGCCGATATTTCTGAAACAAATGATATTTCAGCGTCAAACCCTGAAAAAAAGAATGAATTATTTAACTTGTTGGCCGATTGGAGAAAGAAAAACAACGCCAGAATGATGTTGCCCAATCCTGCCTGGAAAAACAAAACCCTTAATCCCTGAACTTACAATTAACCAGCAATAAAATATTACCGGAAATGAATCTCAAATCACTAACCTGTATCGGCGCCGCATCTCTTGCCGCGCTGCCGGGCTGTAGCCAGAAAAGCACCGGATTAAAACAGTCAACCCCCAATATCATCCTGATCCTGATGGACGACATGGGTTACGGCGACATAGGCCGTACGGGGTCTAACCAGTACGATACCCCGAATCTGAACAGGCTGGCAAATCAGGGAATGCAGTTTACCTGGTACTACTGTCCACAGGCTGTCAGCAGTGCATCAAGGGCAGGACTGATGACTGGATGTTATCCGAACCGGATAGGTATATCGGGCGCATTGATGCCATGGGCTCAGAATGGAATAAATTCCGATGAGACAACTATTGCTGAGATGCTCAAAACGAAAGGTTATTCGACCGGTATCATCGGGAAATGGCATCTCGGACACCATCGCCAGTTCCTCCCCCTGCAACATGGATTCGACGAGTATTATGGCATTCCGTATTCCAACGACATGTGGCCTGTCGATTTCGACGGGGTGCCTATCCACCTTAAGGATAGCACCAGCAACAAAATGAAATATCCTGTTCTTCCTCTTATAGAAGGTAATGAGAAAGTGGGAGAGGTGCCTGATCTGGCCGGACAGGATAAACTGACTACTGATTATACCGAACGTGCCGTAGATTTTATCGAAAGACACAAAAAAGAACATTTCTTCCTGTATATACCTCATTCTATGGTACATATACCATTGGGCGTTTCGGATAAATTCAGGGGAAAAAGCAAACAGGGTTTTTACGGCGATGTGATGATGGAGGTCGACTGGTCGATAGGAGAAATAATGAAAGCTCTGGAGAACAATGGCCTTGAAAAAAATACTCTCATCATTTTTACCAGCGATAACGGCCCCTGGCTTAACTTCGGGAACCATGCAGGAACGACGGGAGGCCTTCGCGAAGGAAAGGGCACAAGCTGGGAAGGAGGTCAGCGCGTTCCCTGCATAATGAGGTGGCCGGGAGTCATCCCCGCAGGCGATATCTGTAACCAGCTGGCATCATCAATAGATATCCTTCCTACTCTGGCCGCAATAACGGGAGCCCCCCTGCCTGAGAAAAAAATCGACGGGGTAAACATACTTCCCCTGATGACCGGCGACAAAAAAGCATCGCCACGACGTGAATTCTATTATTATTATCAGCAGAATAATCTCGAAGCCGTTCAGCGCGATTTCTGGAAACTCATTCTGCCTCATAACGGCAGGACCTACAGAGGTAAAAAACCCGGTGTTGACGGCTGGCCCGGACCCACAGCAAATGAAAAAATAAGCGAACCCGAACTCTATGATCTGCGCCGTGATCCGGGTGAATGGTACAATGTTGCCGAATTTTACCCTGAAAAGGTTAAAGAACTTCTGGAACTTGCAGAAGAAGCGAGAAAAGACCTGGGAGACAATCTGACAAAAAGCCCGGGAGCAAACAGAAGAAAAGCAGGTAGTATTAATTAATGACATGATAAATTCATATTTCTATTATGATTAACCTAAGATCGGCTTTCGGATTTGGCTGTGCCTCGTTGCTGGCCATAAATGCCCATGCACAGCAGGAAGTGAAAAGACCCAACATTCTCTGGATCTCTACAGAGGATATGAGCCCCCACCTCGGCTGCTATGGCGATAAAGTTGCCAAAACGCCTAATATCGACAGACTTGCAGCCCAGGGGATAATGTACACGAACGTTTTCACTACTGCAGCAATAAGCGCTCCCGTACGGGCAGGTGTGATTACAGGAATGTACCAGACTTCGATAGGATGTATGCATATGCGAACCACATCTTACAGGAGATCAGCCGACAACCCTCTTCCTTTTACAGCTGTACCACCCCACTACGTCAAAACCTTTACGGAATATATGAGAGCCGAAGGTTATTACTGTACCAATAATTCAAAAACCGATTACCAGTTTGCCAGGGATCCTGTGCCGGCAAGTATCTGGGACGAATGCAGCAGGACAGCCCACTATAAAAACCGCCCTGATAAAAACCAGCCCTTCTTTGCGGTATTCAACTGGACAGGTACTCATGAAAGTCAGTGCTGGAATATATCGAAAGTAGAAACAGATCCTGCTGAAGTAAAAGTCCCTCCGTATTATCCCGATAATGAGATCATAAGAAAGAACCTGGCGAAAATGTACGACAACATAGCCAGGCTCGATTCTGTGGTAGCTTCACTTATCAGCGAACTTGAAAAAGAAGGAGAACTGGAAAATACAATCATTTTCTTCTGGGGCGACCATGGAGACGGCCTGCCGAGAGCCAAGAGATGGCTGTACGACTCGGGTCTTAACATACCTTTGATAATAAAATTCCCCGATAAATCGAACGCGGGAAAAGTAGACAGCAGGCTGATAAGTTCCATCGACTTCGGCCCTACGGTGCTTTCACTGGCTGGGATAAAGATACCATCTCACATGCAGGGAATGCCCTTCCTCGGAAAACAGGCTGCTCCACCCAGGGATGCCGTCTTCGCAGCCCGCGACAGAGTTGACGAATCATATGACATGATCCGCTCCGTACGTACTAAAGATTATCTATATATACGTAATTACTATCCTAACGAACCTTTCCCGATATGGGTTCCTTACCTGAGTAATATGCCTATTTACAAGGAGATGCTCAGGCTTGATGCAGAAGGAAAACTCACCGGTCCTCAGAAAAGCTGGATGGCATACAGCAGGGCTCCGGAAGAATTATATGACGTGAAAGCCGATCCTTACCAGATAAAAAATCTGATCGATGATCCGAAATATAAAACCATACTCGATGATCTTCGCAGCAGGCATAAGGAATGGACCATGGAAACCAAAGACATGGGACATCTTAATGAACCTGAGATGATTGCACAAATGTGGCCGGGAAATGTGCAGCCTGTAACCGATGTACCCTATTTCATTATCAACTCAGCAGAAGACAGGGCATCCAAAAACTACCGCACAGGAGGATCCTGGTCAGCTCCCATGACGCTCGGATTATATTGCCCTACCCACGGAGCCTCGATGGTTTACACTTTCGAGCAGAAGAAGAATCCACACTGGCTTCTGTATAACGGACCGCTTCACCTGAAACCGGGAACATACAACATCAGAGTGAAAGCAGTAAGGTATGGATATAAGGAAAGTGCTGAACTGACAGGAACATTCGAAATAAAATAGTCAAATAAAAATTCTACATCATGACCAGAAATGACAGGATGAAGCTGCTGACTCTTCTCGGAATAGGAGCAGCCATTGCACCGGGATGCAATAACACCGGTACCGGCACTGAAAAACCAAACATCATCTACATAATGAGCGACGACCATGCCTTCCAGGCCATAAGTGCCTATGGGAGCATGCTAAAGGATATTGCGCCTACTCCAAATATCGACATGATAGCACGCGACGGAATGCGCTTCGACAGATGCATGGTCACAAATTCAATCTCCGGTCCCTGCCGGGCTGTGGTTCTGACCGGTAAATACAGCCATCTCAACGGATTCATGAAAAACGAAGGACAGAAAGCCTTCGACGGAAGCCAGCAGACATTTCCAAAGCTTCTGAAGAACGCAGGCTACACTACGGCAATGATAGGAAAATGGCACCTGGGATCTGATCCCACAGGCTTCGACCACTGGGAGATACTGCCCGGCCAGGGTAATTATTATAATCCCGATTTTATTACTGCCGAAGGCCGTAAAAGGAATGAAGGGTATGTAACTGAGCTGATAACCGAAAAATGCCTCACATGGCTTTCACAGGCAAAAGATGCAGGCTTACCATTCATGCTCATGATGCACCACAAGGCCCCTCATCGTGAATGGCAACCTGGCCCCAATGAACTGACTTTATATAAAGATGTTACATTTCCTGAACCGGAAACTTTATTCGATGATTATTCGGGAAGGGGAACTGCAGTAAAAGAACAGGATATGACAATCTCCAAAACAATGCGTCTTGTTCAGGACCTGAAACTGTATAAAGATCCGGAAGCACCTAAAAATGTAGGACTTAACAGAATGAACCCCGAACAGGCTGCAGCATGGGATTCGGCTTATAATCCCATAATCAGACAGTTTTACGCATCTCCGCCTGAAGGCCGGGAACTTGTCAGTTTCAAATACCAGAGATATATGCAGGATTACCTGGCATGCATAGCTGCCGTCGACAAAAGCGTGGGAGAGGTGCTCAGCTTCCTTGAAGATAACGGCCTGAGCAAAAATACCATTGTAATATATGCATCCGACCAGGGCTTCTACCTTGGAGAACACGGCTGGTTCGACAAAAGATTCATATTCGAGGAGTCATTGCGGACACCCCTCCTGGTTAAATGGCCCGAAGTGGTAAGCCCGGGATCGGTTAACAGCGACCTGGTCTCAAACCTCGACTTTGCAGAAACAATCCTCGATATGGCAGGTGTTGAAGTGCCTGACGATATGCAGGGTAGAAGCCTGGTTCCGATCCTTAAGGGAAAGAAACCTGCAAACTGGAGAAAAGAACATTATTATCATTACTATGAATACCCGGCTGTTCACAGCGTTAAAAGGCATTACGGGATCTGTACCGAAAGGTATAAACTCGTGCATTATTACTACGATATCGACGAATGGGAATTATACGACAGGCAGGCAGACCCACTGGAAATGAAGAATTTCTATGAAGACCCGGAATATGCTTCAGTAAGAAAGAATCTTCATAAACGACTCGAAAAAATAAGGCTGAAGTACGGTGATAGTGAAGAACTTACCAAATCATTCCTGCCCCAGAAAAAGTAATCCGGCTTTCAGTCATCGAAAGTGATATCCCTGAATTCGGCAAGCGACTGAGCCTGACGTCTGTAATTTCTCCTTTCGTGGTTATTACCCGCCAGGGCAGCTAAACGGCTTAATCCATAATAGCCATAGGCGGCATATTCATTGCCGTAAGCACCGAAAGCGGAAAGCGCACTCACCCCGGTTTTATAATTGCTGAACGCAAGTTCTGTGTTAAAATATTTCTTTTCCTGGATAATACCTTCCAACACCGGCACCACTGAGCTGTAAAACAGGTTTCTGTCGGCCCTGTATCGTTCAAGAACTTCCTCCGCTTCCCCATAGCGTTTCAGAAGAAGGAGGTTTTTAATATAACATATACGATAAAGCGGATTATTTGGGTAACTATCAACAAGATGCAACAACAGGGGCAGAGCTTCTTCAGCATCCCTCTCGAAATTTAGCCTGATCCACGACAGAATGAAATATGCTTCAGCCCGTAACGCTATTGAGGTCTGCCCGCACTCTTCCAGCTGCCTGAGCCCTAATTGCATGTCGCCGGGAGGAAACATGAAGGCAACAGCTTTGTAAACCGGGTAGACCTGCGGATAGGCATCACGGTAATAATTATAAACACCTGTGAAATAATAAAAGTCCGTGCATCTTGATGTATATCCGAAAGAAAGCATCAGAGGCCTGTAGGTGCTGGCAGCCAGCGGAATGACATTTCCGCTCATATCATTGTCTGCATAAAACAGGAGGAGTAGTCCCCTGGCACACATTCTTGTCAGAAGGTATTCAGCCTCATATGCCGGTGAAGGAGCTGTCTCTTTCTCACTCTTATCAATACACCGTCGCATCAGGTTCTCAAATTGTAATGTCGCATCAGACGTAGGAAGGAGGGGGAAATTCTCCCAGTATACTCTCATCCCGTCAAAAAGATCAATAACAGGGTGACCGGGATATAACACAGCCAGACTGTCGGAAGCCTCCCCGGCTTCACCGAAGCGGAAGTTATAAATGTTTTGCATGCCCCTGGTGATGATACGGATAGCGAAGGTATCACCGAGTATCTGAGCCCCTGAAGACAGAGGCATAAACAACAGGAGTAATGCAGGGATCACATTTTTCAGATGTCTCATGATATACTAAAATAAGCATTTGACCGGTCAAAAAAAAATGATCCTGCTCAAAAAATCAGAACCTGTTCCCCTGTCACTCAGTTTTTATCGATTGAACAGGGTTCAGAATTGCAGCCTGATATGCTTTATAGCTTACTGTAATAACGGTAATGACAAGGGTGATGACTGCTGCAAAAACAAGCAGAAATACACTGATTCCGGAACGGTATACATAATTCTCGAGCCACCCGGACATCAGATACCAGGCCAGGGGAGTTGCAAGTGCTACCGAGATCAGTACCAGTATTAGAAAATCTTTCAGAATCAGCCCTATCACTATCTTCTCGTCAGCACCGAACACTTTTCTTATACCTATCTCTTTTGTCCTCTGCTCGACCATATAGGATGCAAGTCCGAAGAGCCCGAGACAGGCAATGGCAATGGCCAGCATCGTAAATATTGTAAAAATAAGACCTCGTTTTTCATCTGCCTCAAACTGGTTGTTAAAACGCTCCGACAACCATGAGAAAGCAAAGGGCTGGTCGGGAAATACTTCTCTCCATTTCTCTCCTATATAACTGATGGTCTGATCATTGTTTTGACCCCTCAGCTTAATGTAGATCGTATTTGTGCTCTCCCTGTACACAAGCATCAGTGATTCTATTTCATTATACATGCCGGTCTGGTGATAATCTTTCATGACGCCTATTACCCTTGCGTTGATCTGCTCTCCGTCACCAAGCTGAACTTTCTTGTTAATGGGCTCTGTCCATCCCATCCTGTTGGCCAGTGTCTGGTTCACAACTACCGAATATAGCGTGTCGGAAGGCATATCCTTATCGAAATCACGGCCTTCAGTTATCTCTATACCCATCGTTTCTGTAAAATCATGGTCAACCACAGCAAAATTTATCCCCCGCTGTACCATACCCTGGTCGGTTTCAATATTGAAAATTACTTTGCCCGATCCTTCTCCCATAGGGGTGTTGGTTGATGTAACATATTTAATATCTGTATTTTCCAGTAATAATGCTTTTAATACAGGATATTTCCTGACCATTTCCTGATCGCGCAGCTGCAGACTTATAACATTTTCCTGGTCGAAACCCTGATCCATGGTTTTAAGGTAATTGATCTGTCTGAAAACCACCAGGGTACAGATAATCATCATAACTGAAATAGTGAACTGGATCACAACCAGTATCTTCCTGAACATACTGCCTCCTGAACCCTGGGTTATTTCGCCTTTAAGAACTGTTACCGGACTGAACGCTGAAAGGAAAAATGCAGGATAACTGCCTCCGACAACACCTGTAACCAGCAGCAGCACAATGACAGAAATGATGGCTACCGGACTGTATAATACTGAAAGATTGAAGGATTTTCCTGCAAGAATATTGAATGACGGCAGGAGGGCCATGAACAGTATAATGCTGATTATCAGTGATATTAACGTAAGGACTATTGATTCGGACAAAAACTGACCTACCAGCAGACTTCTCCCTGATCCAACGACTTTTCTGAGTCCTACCTCTCGTGCCCTGCTCGCGGAACGCGCTGTGGCAAGGTTCATATAATTCATTGCCGCAATAAGGATCAGAAAAAGTGCAACAATTCCAAAAATAATTACATAGGTAATGCTGCCAGTGGGTTCCGGTTCGGCCGCATTTGTCGAATGAAGGTGTATTTTGGTTATAGGTTCCAGTATATACTCAATATTGATCTTTAGTGATTCAAATATTGTCTTCATGTGAGCATCATACATGCCCTGCATTTTCTCCTCAAATGCATTTACATCAAGTCCTGCCGGCAGAAGCAGGTAAGTAAAAACACCAAAATTACCCCATGTGCCCAGCTGTTTGGGAAGGTTATTCCTTGCAGATACAGCATCGAAACGGAAGTGTGAATTTGACGGGACATCCTCGATAACTCCCGTTACCTCGAATGTGCTGTTACCTGTCTTTATTACTTTTCCTATAGGATCATCGCTGCCGAAATAACGTGCCGCAACTGTTTCTGTCAATACTATTTTACCGGGATCTTTTACGGCTGATCTCACCTCGCCCCTTATCACCTTATATGAAAATATATCAAAGAGGGTGGAATCTGCATAAAAAAAATCTTCCTCAACATATTGCTTATCCTCAAAAGAATAAAGTGCCTGCGGCATGTTTATGAACCTCACGAATGATTCCACCTCAGGATAGTCGATGACCACCTGGGGTCCCATTGGTATCTGGGCTATAATCCATGTGAACTGGTCATCAGTCTCTGTTATTTTTGACGAAACCCGGTATATACGGTCGGCCTTTTCATGGTATCTGTCGTAACTTAATTCGTCGGAAACATATATGGCAAGGAACAGGGCGCTTGTGATGCCCAGGGTCAGGCCAATAATGTTCAGAAGGCTGTATCCTGCATGTTTACGGATATGCCTTATTGCTGTTTTAAGGAGGTTCAGGAGCATGTGATTTCTTCTTATAGGTTGGTTAGTAAAAGTTAAAGATAAGGTTCAATTTCCTTTTTATTTTAAATAAACCAGAACATTAACAGAGGATTAACAGA
>JAFGXX010000246.1 GCA_016936435.1 Bacteroidales bacterium | reverse complement strand
TGCTGATCGATTTTCTGTGTATGATTGTCCCGTCCAGGTTTTCCAGTGCCGGCTTACCTTTGCGTGTTATGCATGCAAGATGGACTTCATGACCTGCATCAGTGAGTGTTTCAATTTCATTCTCCACCCTCACATCGTGGGGAAATTCAGATTCAAGAAGCATCAGTATCTTCATGATAGCAGCCAGGTTCTGTCGTTCATAAGTATATCTGTTACATCTGCAAAAATAAACCTTATTTACCTTTAACGTCTTTCATATCAGATGCTATTTTTTTTACCTTTACTGATATGGATAACAGGTTGGAAAATGATCAGTGACAATACTGACTCCGCAATTCATCCCAAACTGGTCGTGACGTATCAATAGAAAACTATAGCTTAAAAAAGCACTTCATAAAACTGGTCATTTGCCTTTTTCAAGGCATGGTCAGAGGCCCCGTTTTTCAGATCTGTCCGAGTAATTGTGCGACTTTCCCCGTAAGGATTTTCCTTGAGAATTCAATTGGCGGTGTTTTATTGGTACGGGTCTCTTCAGTCATTGATTTAATGATGAAACCGGCGATTCCTTCTGAATCGTCATAGTCGAAGCAGGCGCCGTATCCTCCCTGTTCAAGGACTTCTGCAGTATCTCCGTTGGGAGGGCCCAGGCAAAGCACCGGTTTTCCTGAAGCTATATATTCAAACAGTTTGCCCTGCAGGAAACTTCTGTTGCCTTTATCTCGTGGCAGAACCAACAATTGTATGGAGGCAGAGAGCATTTGTCTGATAACAGAGTCATGATCCAGGTATTCCAGGAACTGGACTCTGTCTGTTCCGGGAAGTGAACAGAACAGTTGTTTTTGACTATCGGAAATATGGCCGGTGAATTTTATCATGATATCCCTGCCTGTCTCAATGACTTCCCTGACAGCTTTAATAAATCCTTCCACAGGGTATGATTCTGATAAAGTACCTGTGTAGGAGATGGTGAACCTCAGAGGCTTAGATGCGGGTATATTTTCAAAGTCACTTTCATCGTACCCGTTGTTAATGATTTTTATTTTTTCTTCCGCTCCGGGTAACCCTGATTCAAAATGTTTACCTAAAGAAGGGCTTACAGTTGTGATTATATCGGCCTCTTTAAGAACCGTTCTTTCATAACTCCGGTCAATAGCTTTTGAAATAAATGTCGGATAGAAAAGGTCATAGTAGTAAATTCCTGTCCATGGATCCCGTAGGTCGGCTATCCATTTAAGTGAGGGAAATCTTTTTTTCAGTGCTAACCCTATCAGTTGTGTCGAGTGTGGAGGGCTGGTTGTAATGATGCCCGTGATGTTAAAATCTTCGATAAGCCGGCAGGCTTTCCTGATGGCATGGCTATTCCATCCTCTTCTTGGATCGGGGATAAAGAAGTTACCCCTGATGAACCTGAAGATTTTTCCCCTTGATGAATCGTCTCTGTTAGTGGCAAAACCACCTGAAGGCACTTTTGATTTGTCTCTTCCATATAACCTGAACCAGTCAGTGGCTTTGGTCCGGTAAACCTTTGTATCTGGAGCCACATCCTTTTCAAGGGAATTGTCGATAGCAGGGTATGTGGCGTATTCAGGGTCGACCGTAAGGATAACTGGTTCCCAGCCGTAATGGGGCAGATATTTTGAGAATTTTAGCCATCGCTGAACTCCGGCACCGCCACTGGGTGGCCAGTAATAGGTGATTATCAGCACCTTTTTCATTCTACAGCTTTTTCAGCAGGCTCGAAATGCTGACTTTTTCGGAAATGATATCAGTGAGCCGGCTTATTTCAACACGCTCCTGTTCCATGGAATCACGATACCTGATCGTTACAGTATTATCTTCAATGGTCTGATGATCGATGGTGATACAGTATGGCGTTCCGATTGCATCCTGCCTTCTGTAACGCCTTCCTATGGAATCCTTGTCGTCGTACTGACAGTTGAAAAGGAAGCGGAGATCCTTAACTATTTTTTCCGCAATTTCAGGTAGTCCGTCTTTTTTTACAAGAGGCATAACAGCCAGTTTTACCGGTGCCAGAACCGACGGGAGACGCATTAAAACACGGGTGTCGGAAGATCCGTCATCTTTCTTCAGTTCTTCCTCGGTATATGCAGCCGAAATGATCTGCAGGAACATCCTGTCAACGCCAATAGATGTTTCTATTACGTAAGGAACATATGAAACTCCTTTTTCAGGATCGAAATACTGCATCTTCTTGCCACTGTATTCCTGGTGCTGTTTCAGATCGTAATCAGTTCTTGAATGAATCCCTTCAACCTCCTTGAATCCGAAGGGAAATCTGAATTCTATGTCGGTGGCTGCATTGGCATAATGTGCAAGCTTCACATGATCATGGAACCTGTAATTTTCTTCACCAAAGCCGAGAGACTGATGCCATTTCATGCGAATTTCCTTCCAGTGACGGAACCATTCAAGCTCGGTGCCGGGCTGCACGAAGAACTGCATCTCCATCTGCTCAAATTCCCTCATCCTGAAGATAAACTGACGAGCCACGATCTCGTTCCGGAATGCCTTGCCGATCTGAGCAATACCGAATGGAAGCTTCATTCTTCCTGTCTTCTGGACGTTTAGGAAGTTTACAAAGATACCCTGAGCTGTTTCCGGACGCAGGTACACTTTCCCGGCGCCGTCGGACGCCGATCCTATTTCAGTGGCAAACATAAGGTTAAACTGCCTCACGTCGGTCCAGTTTCTTGTTCCCGAAACAGGGCATACTATCTCATTATCGATGATAATCTGTTTCAGCTCAGCAAGATCGGATGCATTCATCGCCCTGTTGAACCGCTCATTCAATTCATCTATTTTTTGCTGCGTGGCCAGGACTCTCGGGTTCGTTTCCCTGAACTTATTTTCGTCAAAGGCTTCCCCGAACCTTTCCCTTGCTTTCCCGATCTCCTTGCTGATCTTCTCTTCAAACTTTGCAAGATGCTCTTCGATAAGAACATCTGCACGGTATCTCTTCTTTGAATCCTTATTGTCGATAAGAGGGTCGTTGAAGGCATCAACGTGACCGGAAGCTTTCCAGATTGTCGGATGCATGAAAATAGCCGAATCAAGCCCGACTATATTTTCATTCATCAGAACCATACTGTCCCACCAGTATTTTTTGATGTTGTTTTTCAATTCCACTCCATACTGGCCGTAATCATACACGGCACTTAAACCGTCATAGATCTCACTTGAGGGGAAAACATAACCGTACTCCTTACAGTGGGCTACCAGTTTTTTGAAAACATCTTCCTGAGCCATAAATATTTTCTGTCGTTTTATATGGAACGCAAAAGTAAAGTAAAAAGTTTGGTTTTCCAATCCTGCTAAGCAGAGCGCATTATTGCTATCTTTACCTTTTTTTATCAAACAATGATATGAAGATTAGAACGGATTTTCTTATTATTGGATCAGGTATTGCAGGACTGACCTTTGCCCTTAAAGCTTCAGCTTCAGGGAAGGTTGCCATTGTGACCAAATCGAAGCTGGATGACACCAATACGCGTTATGCACAGGGAGGTATTGCCGCTGTCTTCAGTAAGCCCGACAATTTTGAAAAACACGTAAGGGATACACTGGTGGCTGGCGACGGATTCTGTGATGAGGAGGTGGTAAGGATGGTCGTAAAGGAAGCCCCTGAAAGGATAGATGACCTTATCCGTCTGGGTGTACCTTTCGATAAAAAGAAAGACGGATCATGGGACCTTGCTCGTGAAGGCGGTCATTCTGAACACCGGATACTTCACTATAAGGATAAAACAGGGGAGGCCATTCAGAAGACCCTCATGAAGAAAGCCAGGAAAGATCCTAACATCGAGATCTATGAAAATCATTTTGCAATTGAGATCCTGACACAGCACCACCTTGGGAGGGTAATAAAACGCAATGACAGTGGGATCCAGTGTTTTGGCGCCTATGTTGCCGACCTTGAAAACCAGAGGGTCATCGAATTCCTGTCAAAGATCACCATTATTGCTACGGGCGGTATCGGGGATGTTTATCTTACGACCACCAACCCTGAAATTGCAACCGGCGATGGCATTGCTATGGTTTACAGAGCCAAGGGGACGATAGAAAATATGGAATTTGTTCAGTTTCATCCGACATCATTGTACGATCCCAATAAAAGACCATCTTTTCTTATAACCGAAGCTCTAAGAGGCTTCGGAGCTGTCCTGAAAAACATGAGAGGCGAACAGTTCATGAGCCGTTACGACAGCCGCGGCTCACTGGCGCCAAGAGATATTGTTGCAAGGGCTATTGACAATGAAATGAAAATATGGGGCGACGATCACGTATGGCTCGATTGTACTCATCTCGACTCAGCTGCTTTACTGGATCATTTTCCGAATGTCCACGGACATTGTCTGTCACGGGGGATCGACATTACAAAGGACATGATCCCTGTGGTGCCTGCACAGCACTATTCGTGCGGAGGGATTAAAGTGGATAACGACGGTCAGACCAATATAGACAGGCTCTATGCCCTGGGCGAAGTATCCTCAACAGGACTTCACGGAGCAAACAGACTTGCTTCAAATTCACTTATTGAAGCGGCTGTGTACAGTCACAGGGCTGCAGTTCATGCTGCTAAAAGACTTAAAAAACTTGATTTTGAAGAGAGAATACCGGAATGGGATTATAAGGGAGCTACACACCTTGAGGAAATGGTTCTGATAACCCAGAGTATTAAGGAGGTACAGATGATAATGAGCAATTATGTGGGGATCGTAAGATCGAATCTGCGACTTGATCGTGCCATGGTGAGACTCGAAATCCTTTACCAGGAGACCGAAAGCCTTTATAAACGCTCCCTGATTTCACAGAAAATTTGCGAACTCCGTAACATTATAAATGTGGGATATATCATTATCAAGCATGCTAAGGAAAGGAAGGAAAGCATAGGACTTCATTATTCAATCGACTATCCCAAGAAAGCAGGAGGACCAGTGGATTTTTGAAATCAGTACAAATAAGCTGACATTAAGTAAAAGTAAATCTGCCATACCAACAATCTGTTGATTCTGAACGCCATGAACCATCTCGAAAATTCATTTCAGGGTAAAAACACTTTCTGGCGCTACCTGATAATGCTGGCTGCTATTTTTGCTGCAACAAATACTATAGGAGCTATTCCCCTGATAATTAGCATAGGAATAAAAATAGCCGGTGATCCGGGTGTTGCTGAAAAGCTGGCCCTTAGTCCGAACGATCCCGGGATACTCGGTATAGATCCAAACCTTTACCTGCTGGAAATGATCTTCCCCTTCGTAATCGGACTGGCAGCATTCTGGTTGCTTATTAAGCCGCTTAACGGCAGAACAATGAAACAGGTTATAAACGGAACGGGCAGCTTCAGGTGGGAAAGGCTTTTAATCTCAGCAGCTGTATGGACACTCTTTGCTGCAATATATCTGTTCGCATCCCTAAAGATAGATCCTGATAATTATTCTCTTAACAACACCTCACAGACTCTTATTCCGCTTGTCTTAATTTCGGTGTTGTTTATACCTTTCCAGGCTGCATGGGAGGAGGTGATCTTCAGAGGTTACCTGATGCAGGGTTTTACAGTATGGATGAGGAACAGATGGATGCCTGTGGTGGCAACATCAGTTCTGTTCGCAGCGATGCATGTTATTAATCCGGAAGTCAAAGAATACGGTTTCTGGAATATGATGCCGCAATATCTTTTATTCGGTCTGATATTCGGAGTAATGACTGTTCTCGACGACGGAGTGGAAGCAGCAATAGGTGCACATGCTGCAAACAATGCTTTCCTGTCGGTTATGGTCACCAGCAAAGGATCGGTTCTTCAGACGCCTGCGGTATATGAACAGCATAAATACTACCCCATGACGGAGTTTTTCCTGATGTTGATAATGGGGATGCTTATATTGCTGGTCCTGAAGGTAATCTTCAGATGGAAGAATAGCGCCGTTCTGCTTGGCAAAGTTGAGCCTCCGGTGCCGGAAGAACCATCATTTCAGATGTCGTAAACGGAAGTCCGGTCCCCGGTGCGAAATCCGTCCCATTTCTGCCTTATTTCTCCAAGGATCTCCCTTATCTCTTCGGGTTCGGTAGTTGTAAGCAGCCTGAGTCTCGTTTCTCTGAAATGCGGAAGCCCCTTGAAATAATTCGAAAGATGCCTTCTCATTTCAAATATCGCCCTCATTCCCTCCTTGTATTCAAGTGATTTTTCAAAATGAAGAAGTGCAAGATCTGTTTTTTCGTTAACAGTTGGCTCCGGCAGGATTATACCGGTACCGAGATAATGTTTAATGTCACGGAATATCCAGGGTCTGCCTACTGCAGCCCGGCCGATCATTATACCGTCGACACCGTAACGATCAAACATCTCTTTTGCCCTTTGCGGTCCGTCAATGTCGCCATTGCCAATGACAGGTATCTTTATTAACGGATTGTTCTTTACGGCTCCAATCAGGGTCCAGTCGGCTGATCCCCTGTAAAGCTGTGCCCTGGTGCGACCATGAATTGTAATGGCCTGAATACCTGTGTCCTGAAGCCTTATGGCCACGTCAATAATGTTCTTATTTTCTTCATCCCATCCCAGACGTGTCTTAACTGTTACAGGAAGTTTTACAGCTTTTACTATTGCTGCAGTCATTTCTGTCATCAGCGGTATGTTCTTAAGCATACCTGCACCGGCTCCCCTGTTTGCGATCTTTTTAACCGGACAGCCGAAATTTATGTCTATCGATTCAGGCCCGGCTGCTTCTGCCATCAGGGCAGCCTCAACCATAGGATCTGTCAGATGCCCGTAGAGCTGAATACCTATTGGCCTTTCATGTTCGTAGATATCCAGTTTCCTGATGCTTTTGGCTCCATCTCTTATCAGTCCGTCAGAGGAGATGAATTCAGTGAACATGAAATCGGCCCCGTACATCTTGCATATCATGCGGAATGAAGGATCTGTGATATCCTCCATGGGGGCAAGAAACAGAGGGAAACTGCCCAGGTCTGTGTTACCGATTTTCAAGACTGCGCTATTGACTGTTCTTCCTGGTTCATGGCTTCAGCATCTTCAAGTTCAGCCCTGCGGAAGCAGTATACGATACCGTATTCCTCACTTTCTTTTCTTTTTAACTCATCTGAAAGTGATCCATACGAAGCTTCCACCTCATTCCATATCTCAAGGATGAGCTTATCGGCTTCCTTCCTCATTTCAGCAGTCTTTTCATTATAGTCCAGGGTCTTCCTGGTGATGGTTTTATGAAAGTTATATTCATCGAGAAAATTACCGAACCATACCTTAACTACGGCAATTGTGGGATTGGTTATCGGACTGCCACCTTTTCTTATGCGATACTCTTCTCCTTCAATAATTCTTTTTCCCCAGCTGATAAGTTCATTGTCGGTATTCATTGCCGGCACTGTTGAAGCAGCGGAGGAAAGGCCAAAAAATGCCCTTGTCTCTTCAGGAAGATCACCCCGGAATATTGCCATGTTCATCACTCTTATAAAGTGTGAAAGATAGAGTCTCGCCTTTCGGGTTGCTTCATAATAGTCCTTGCTCTTGTTGTTCTGCGATGTCATTGACTGACGCTGCAGCTGTATTATGTTTTCAAAAAGAGGAAGAAATCTGTGAAGCCTGACAATTGTTTTTGCCTGGTAGGCCAGTTTATGAGGGGGGACTTCTCTCCCTTTCTCCAGAGCACGTCTTAATGCTCGTAATCTGGCAGCATCAGTGTTAGGCAATCTTCTGTACGGCATATTTAATATCCTGTTGACAATTTGTTGATAACCCCATGCGAATATAATATTATTTTGTTAACAACAAATACCATTCGCATAATAATTGAGTTGATAATTAAATTATTCTGAAGAAGTAAGTATTGAAATTTGCTTATAGCCGTCCTTATTGTTCATTAACATGGATAACACGGTTTGTTTCCTAAAGTTGATGGTGTTAAATTAGGAGTCTTATTAGAAACTAAAACCGGAAATCATGTTTAAAGCCGAAGTGTACATAAAAAGAAGGGAAGAGCTCAGAAAAAAAATGAAAAAGGGGCTGGGGCTCTTTCTGGGAAATGTTGAATCACCAATGAATTATCCTGCCAATACCTATCATTTCAGGCAGGACAGTGACTTCCTGTATTATTTCGGGCTCGATCTTCCGGGCTTTGCAGCTATAATGGATTTCGACACAGGCAGAGACACAATATTCGGGAACGATTTTGACATGGACGATATAATATGGATGGGACCACAGCCAACCGTGAGAGAGCTGGCATCAAAAACCGGTGTTACGGAAACATCACCTGTCGCGAAACTTGAAGAAACTGTATCGCAGGCTCTTTCCAAAAAGCGCAAGGTTCACTTTCTTCCCCCGTACCGGGGTGAAACTAAAATGACCCTGGGTGCAATCCTAAAGGAAAATCCATGCATGATGAAGACACTCGCTTCGATTGATCTGATAAAAGCTGTCGTATCGATGCGTTCCATAAAGGGCGATGAGGAAATAGCAGAAATAGAAAAAGCGGTTGCGATTGCCAGGGATATGCACGTCACAGCCATGCAAATGTGCAAACCGGGGATCCGGGAACAGGAGATATTCGGTGCAATTGAAGGAATAGCCTTGTCAAAGGGAGCAGGCACCTCCTTTCCTGTCATTCTGAGCATGAACGGACAGACTCTGCACAACCATTCTCATGACAACATTCTGAAAAAGGGAAGGATGATGGTTACCGATGCAGGTGCTGAGACAATTATGCATTATTCTTCCGACATTACCAGAACAACTCCGGTAGGGGGGAAATTCAGTGACATTCAAAAGGATATTTATGAAATAGTTCTGAAGGCGAATACCGAATCAATAAATGCAACGCGTCCGGGACTGTCGAACCGTGATCTTCATTTTCTCGCCTGCAAAATTATTGCAACGGGATTAAAGGAAATCGGTCTGATGAAAGGTGACAGCGAAGAAGCAGTAAAGGCTGGTGCCCATGCCCTGTTTATGCCTCATGGACTGGGACATATGATGGGTCTTGATGTACACGATATGGAAGCACTTGGAGAAAATTATGTAGGCTATAATGATGAGATTAAGCGAAGTGATCAGTTCGGACTGGCGTTTCTGAGATTTGCGCTGCAATATGTGCCGGGACATGTGTTCACTGTTGAACCCGGATGTTATTTCATTCCGGAACTGATAGAAAAATGGAAAGCCGACAGGAAATTCACAGATTTTATTAATTATTCCAAAATAGACAAGTACATGCAGGTGGGAGGTGTGCGTATTGAAGATGATGTACTTATAACCGCAAAGGGTCATAAGCTGCTTGGCAAACCCATACCCAAAACCGTTAAGGAAATAGAAGCAGTCTGTTCATAGTTATATTTTGAACCGTTTATTTGCTATAGGGGATATCCACGGATGTTTTGAAACATTCCATGAACTTGTCATCGATGAACTCAGGATTAAAAAAAGTGACCGGCTTATCCTGCTCGGAGATTATATTGACAGGGGCCCCCGCAGCAGGGAAGTAGTTGATTTTATTCTGGATCTCATGGCAGCCGGTTATGACGTCATTCCCCTGACCGGAAACCATGAAGCCATGCTCCTTGAATCGTACACCGATCCCGGGATGCTTTACCAGTGGTACATGAACAGCGGAGAAACTACTCTTCAGAGTATGGGAGTTGATGACGTAAAAAAGATAGGGAGTAAGTATCTCAACTTTTTTTCAGGGCTTAAATTTTACGAATCTTCGGGCGACTTCCTTTTTGTTCATGCCGGTTTTAATGACCAGCTTGCTGACCCCTTTTCAGATTCTTATCACATGATCTGGTCAAGTCACCCTGTTTATTATAATCCCCTTCTTGCAGGCAGGACGATAATACATGGACACAGGCCGAAAACTACTGAGTTTGTAAGACAAAAAATAAAGGAGCGGTCCAGAGTGATCCCTGTCGACACGGGGTGTGTTTACGGAGAGGAATTGGGTTACGGGTACCTGTCGGCACTCGAAGTAAATACCATGGAACTTGTTACTATCCCAAAAAAGGATATCTGACAGGGAATAAACAGGTTTGTAGCCCAGCTATATTAAAGACTGACAGAGATTTACAGGGCTTTGTAAAATTCTCTTTTTAACCTTGCAATATTTGTAAGTTTTATCTGTTTGGGGCATTCGGCTTCACAGGCTCCGGTGTTGGAACAGTTGCCGAAACCGAGATCATCCATTTTTTCAACCATAGATCTGACACGTTCCTTAGCTTCAATCCTGCCCTGGGGAAGAAGAGCAAACTGTGAGATTTTGGCCGACACAAAAAGCATGGCCGAAGCATTTTTACATGCAGCCACACAGGCACCGCAGCCTATACAAATTCCTGAATTGAAGGCTTCGTCAGCGTCGTGTTTTTTTACAAGGATTGAATTTGCTTCCGGCGCTGAGCCTGTGTTCACTGAGATAAAACCACCGGCGGTCTGAATTTTATCCAGAGCCGAACGGTCAACCATAAGATCCTTTATTACCGGAAAAGGTTTTGCCCTCCATGGTTCAACCGTTATAGTCTCGCCGTCCCTGAAATGTCTCATCGAAAGAAGACATGTGGTGACAGCGGGTACTGGTCCGTGGGGATGCCCGTTAATATACATGCCGCATGATCCGCAGATACCTTCCCTGCAGTCGTGATCGAAGGCAACCGGATCCTTGTTCTCCTCTACGAGTCCTTTATTTAGAGCATCAAGCATCTCAAGAAACGACATCTCGGGTGAGATATCGTCAATTTCGTATGTTACGAAAGCGCCCTTGGCTTCAGCGTTTTTCTGGCGCCATATCTTTAAAGTAAATTTCATATCTGTTATTACTTAATTTTTTGCAGTCTTGCTTTTTCAGTCGTATCCCCGGTGAACGATATGTTGGAAGTGCCGTCGTTCCGGTTTTTATCAATATTTTGTTTGTTCCTGGCCTGCACGACTTCTTATTTATAACTTCTGACTTTCATTTCCACGTTCTCGAACGTTAGTTCCTCCTTATGCAGGATATGTGGTTTCCCTTCACCGGCATATTCCCATGCTGCCACATAAGCGAATTTTTCATCATTTCTCAGGGCTTCGCCGTCGGGGGTCTGATATTCTTCCCTGAAATGAGCCCCGCACGATTCCTCTCTCGCCAGGGCATCACTAACAAGTAATCTTGCCAGTTCAAAAAAATCAGACACCCTGTTAGCTTTTTCGAGTTCGTTGTTGAGTTCATCAACGGTCCCGGGTACGGAAAGATCACTCCAGAATTCTTTTTCCAGTTCGTCGATCATAACGAGTGCTTTTGTCAGTCCTGTTTTGTTGCGTATCATCCCGCAGTGATCCCACATGATCTTCCCGAGTCGTTTGTGGAACGAAGTTGCTGTCTGCTTCCCTTTAATGGAGACGAGCTTTTCAAGCTTTTCCATAACGGTTTTCTCGGCCTCCCCGAACTCCGGACCGTCGGTGGATATCTTCGGAACCCTGATCTGATCCGACAGATAATTACCTATTGTGTTTGGAAGGATAAAATACCCGTCAGCGGCGATTTGCATAAGCGAAGCTGCTCCCAGCCTGTTTGCGCCGTGGTCTGAGAAATTTGATTCACCTATTGCATACAGCCCCGGAATAGTAGTCATCAGTTCATAATCGACCCATAATCCTCCCATTGTATAGTGTCCGGCAGGGTAAATGCGCATGGGCTCTTTATAAGGATCTGTACCTGTGATTGTGCTGTACATGTCGAACAGGTTGCCATACTTACTTTCAATGGCTTTTTCTCCCTGTTTCTTAATTGCGTCCCTGAAGTCGAGGTAAACAGCAAGGCCGGTTTGTCCGACCCCGTAGCCGGCATCGCAGCGCTCTTTTGCGGCCCGGGAGGCAATATCGCGGGGGACAAGGTTCCCGAAAGCCGGATATCTGCGTTCGAGATAATAATCTCTTTCCTCTTCGGGTATTTCATTCGGCGGGCGCTTGTCGCTTTTGGCCTTCGGCACCCATATCCTGCCGTCGTTGCGAAGCGATTCCGACATGAGCGTCAGCTTCGACTGGAACTCATTTAGCTGGGGAATAGAAGTAGGGTGGATCTGAATAAAGCTCGGATTTGCAAAAAGGGCACCTCTTCTGTGTGCTTTCCAGGCTGCAGAACCGTTTGAATGTACCGCCAGGGTGGAGAGATAAAAAATAGTACCGTAACCCCCTGTTGCCAGGACCACAGCGTGGGCACCATAGCGTTCAAGTTTGCCGGTAATGAGGTTGCGTACAATAATTCCGCGGGCCCGGCCTTCAATTACCACCAGGTCAAGCATCTCCCTGCGGGGGTACATTGTAACAGTTCCTTTTTTTATCTGACGGTTCAACGAAGAATAAGCTCCCAGCAAACACTGCTGGCCTGTCTGCCCTTTTGCATAAAAAGTCCTGGAAACCTGAACACCGCCGAATGACCTTGTGGTAAGAGTCCCGCCGTAGTCCCTCGCGAAGGGCACACCCAGGGCCGTGAAATGATCTATCACCTGGTTGCTTACCTCTGCAGCCCTGTATACATTTCCTTCACGCGACCTGTAATCGCCTCCTTTGATCATATCAAGGAAAAGACGGTAAACACTATCTCCGTCATTCTGATAATTCTTTGCTGCATTCACTCCTCCCTGCGAAGCAATGGCGTGTGCCCTCCTCGGAGTGTCGTTGTAGCAAAACACTTTAACGTTATAACCCAGCTCACCCAGAGCTGAAGCAGCACCTGATCCTGCCACACCCGTACCAACAACTATTATTTCAAGTTTCTTCTTGTTGGCAGGGCTGACAAGTTTTACATTTGCCTTGTATCTGGTCCATTTTTCCGCAAGCGGACCTTCAGGTATTTTGGAGACAAGTTTTTCCATTTTTAAGATAATTTCTATCTGAAAAGCCAGAGAATTAATGAAATAGATGCAAAACCGGCAGGAATAACTATTGCATATATCCATGCAACGGCATCCACAACCGGTTTCCATATCCTGTTATCCAGTCCGAGAGTCTGAAATGCCGACGAGAAAGCATGGAACAAATGAAGCCCCAGAAGAATAAAACACAGCAGATAGATGATATTATATTCCGGTATTTTGAACAGATCGTGGGCAACAGAATAGAAATCTTCAGGGTTTCCTTCCACCAGTCCAAGCCTTATAAAATAGAAGTTGAAAAAGTGAATAACCAGGAAGGTTAAAACGGCAGCGCCAGTCCAGATCATGAACTTTGAGAAAAAAAATGTCTCTGTCCTGCTTGCCACACTGTATCTCACCGGTCTGGCCATCCAGTTGATGATCTGAAGGTATATGCCCGACAGAAAATGAATTATCAAAGCGGCAAACAGTACGATCTCAATTATTTTAACGACCGGGAATGTTGCCATAAAATGAGCCGCCCTGTTGAACGGATCCGGATCACTTTTAAGCAACAGGAAATTTATGGCCAGGTGAACAGGCAGGAACAGTAAGAGAAAAAGCCCTGCCAGAGCCATCACAAATTTTTTAGATACGGATGAAAAAATTACCTTATTCATTGTATTTAAAATAGTTACTATGATTATGTCAAGATCTGGTCTTTATAAAGTTAGAATAAATAATTTTTATTGCAAATGAGAAACTACTCATTCTCAATGTTTATTGACTTAACTTAGTGGATTATTTAAGATATGGGAAGTTTTCATAACTATATGTCGGGCAGGATCCATTATCGCGATCGGGGAAGCGGGTCTGTGGTGGTCCTCATTCACGGGTACCTTGAGACTTCAGAAATATGGGGGGATTTTGCATTCAGGCTTGCCGAAAGGTACAGGGTTATAAGCGTAGACCTTCCTGGTCATGGCATGTCAGATATCTTTGGTGAAGAGCATTTAATGGATTTTATGGCAGCAGTGATCTCCGACCTCATGGATGATCTTACTGTGAACAAAGCCTTTATTGCCGGTCATTCCATGGGAGGATACGTTACCCTTGCATTTGCCTCCCTGTTCCCGCAACGCATCTCGGGTCTATGTCTCTTCCATTCACATCCTTTTGCCGACAGCCCCGAAGTTGCAGAGAAGCGGCTTAAGGAAATTGAAATGGTAAAAAAGGGGATGAAGAACATCTTTCTTCCGGTCAGCATATCAAAAATGTATGCTGAAGGTAGTCTAACCAAGTTTCCTGAAGCTATAAAGCTTTCCCGGGAGATAGCCTTATCAGTTCCGTCAAAGGGGATAATTGCTGTTCTGAACGGTATGATGAAACGGCCGTCGAGGCTTGAGGTACTGGAATCGGGGACAATACCTTTTCTCTGGATATTGGGAGCGAGGGACAATTATATGGATGCCGCTATGATGCTTAAAAGAGTTAAGCTTCCTGAAAATGCCAAGGCGGTGATCCTGGAGAATTCGGGACACATGGGATTTATTGAAGAGGAAGATCTGACCCTGAAGCTTTTCACGGAGTTCCTGGAACGAAATCATTACTAGCTTCGTTTATCAGTTGAGTGAAGCCCCTGTCAATAATTACTTTATCGTTGGTTTTATCCGGCCTGATCATTTTTTTCAAGATATTTGATCGCATACAACAGGGTTTTATCGATATTCTGCCAGATGGGATAAAAACCCTTGTTGTCGAGTATATTGCGGGCAATATATGCTTTGATCTGTGTATGGATGAGGAATGAAGATTCTTTCAGTCCTTCAGGGTCGGGAGCTACATTATTTACTGTTGCATAGCGTATGAACTGACCGATCAGACCCTGTTTGTCGAGAAATTTTTCAAACTCATCAGCTTCAAGATGTTGCTTAAGTAATTCCCTGTTCTCTTCGGTATATATGAGGGCAAACTGGTAAATAAGAGGCCTGACCCTCATAAAATAATATGTTAATCCGGTGGTATCGACTGGCACGAAGTGGTCGGGCATTATGCCACCACCTCCGTAAACTGTTCTGCCTCCGATAGTTTTAAATTTGAGTGAATCGGCAAAACGAATGCTGTCGGAGTTCCCGAATTCACCATTCGTAAATCTCTTGTTCAGATCTTCATAGTACTCTTCAAATCCGTTATCGTAAGGTTTCTGAATAGATCTCCCGGAGGGTGTGTAATAGCGTGCTATAGTGAGTCTCATTCCGGAACCGTCGGGGAAGATGACCGGTTCCTGGACAAGTCCTTTGCCAAAGGAACGCCTGCCAATGATTGTTCCCCGGTCGTTGTCCTGTACGGCACCGGCGAGGATTTCACTTGCTGATGCACTCCATTCATCAATAAGAATTACCAGGTCGCCTTTTTCGAATTCTCCGTCACCGGTAGCCCTGGCCTCGTTTCGCATCTGAGCGCGGCCCTTGGTATAGACGATCAGCTGGTCTTTCTGCAGGAATTCGTTGGCTATCTGTATCGACGCATCCATCACTCCGCCGGAGTTACCCCTGAGATCAAGGATAAGTTTTGTCATATTCCTGTTTTTGAGCTCGCGTAATCCGGTCATGAATTCGGAATATGTCGATTCGGCAAAATTGTTGATCTTGATATAACCTGTCGTTTCATTGATCATGTAAGCAACATCGACGCTGTAGATGGGAATTTTATCCCTGGTAATGCTGAATGATAGAAGGTCGGGATGCCCCCTGCGAAGAACCTTTACGTTTACAATAGTCCCCCTGGGGCCTTTCAGCATACCCATTACATCTTCGTCGCTGATACCCTTTCCTGCAATAAGCGAATCGTTAACATACAGTATTTTGTCACCGGCCTGCAGACCGATCTTCTCGGAAGGCCCCCCCGGTATTGTGCTTATTACCAGGATGGTATCAGTCATCATGTTGAATGAAATACCTATACCTTCGAAATTTCCCTGGATTGATTCATTGGCTTTTTTAAGGTCACGTGCCGGTATATAAACGGAATGAGGATCGAGATTTTTTAATATGGCTGGTATTGTGGTTTCAACCAGATCTTCCCTTTTAACATCATCTACATAATCAGATGTAATTGTATTCAGGATCATATTGATCTTATCATTTCTTGCCCTGATGCCTGTGTTCTGCGGGAGGCTTGTCTTTCGGGGCAGGTAAATGCCTATAAGTATTCCCGTTACTACCGAGAAGGCAATAAGCAGTGGGAGAAAAATTGTTTTTGCCGGATTATTCCTGTTCATATATGTCATTTTCGGGGTCAAAATATACCAGTTCAACTCCAGCCCTTTTAAGAAGGTCGAGTCCGTCGGTAACACTGTACCTGTTGCAGTAGACTACTCTTTTTATGCCCGACTGAATAATAAGCTTTGCACATTCCATACATGGTGAAGTAGTTACATAAAGAGTTGAATTTTCGCTGGAGTTGTTTGATTTTGCCACCTTGGTAATTGCGTTCGCTTCAGCATGAAGGACATAGGGTTTGGTTATGTTGTTATCATCCTCGCATATATTCTCAAAACCTGCCGGTGTTCCATTGTAACCGTCTGAAATGATCATTTTTCCTTTTACAATAAGAGCTCCGACTTTCCTTCTTCTGCAATAGGAATTTTCAGCCCAGATAAGCGCCATTTCAAGATAGCGCCTGTCAAATATTTTCTGTTTCTCTCCGTATGGACGGATGCTGCTTTCAGTTTCCATAATTTTTCAGGATATCAAAGGGCTCAAAGTTAAGAATAAATTATTTACACGGAATCCGCAGGAGAGTTAGTATCTTTTTTAATAAGTTGATAATAATTTCTGAAGGGCCCCGTTTTTAATTCACACTGTCTTTCTTTTGCATAAGAAATCAGCAGTAATAAATTAGTGAAACAAGGTTAATAATGAATTAATGCCATGAAAAGAGTATTAGCATTGGTTTTTGCAGCAGCCGTCTGGACAGGTCTGGCTGCCCAGGAGAAGTTTACTGACACACGCGACGGAAATACCTACATTACGATTACGGTTGCAGGAACAACATGGATGGCCGAAAATTTGAAATATGTAGCTGAAGGAAATAAGGCACATTATTTTGATAATAACCCCGGGAACCTTACAGCCTACGGTGTTCTGTACGACTGGAAGACGGCCATGGAAGTCTGCCCCGACGGATGGCATCTTCCCTCCGGGAATGAATACCGGCATCTTCTCGACTATATTGTAACAACCGATAACGGAAAGAAACAGGGCTCCGGCCCCGATCTTATGGGTTTCCAGCTTGCAGGGATGAAAAATTACGAGGGTATCTTTACCGAAATGGATGAAGGAGGTTACTACTGGACATCAACAGAGTATAGCCCTAAAGAGGCCGAATTTTTCAGCTGTATTGTCGTTAACGGTAATCCGGTCATTGACATTTCCAGGAAAGAAGATATGCCCGATATCCACGGAGCTGAAAAAAACAACAAATATTCGGTAAGATGCGTTAAGGGCCGGGTTCAAAAACCCTGATAAATCTTGCATAAGCTGATTATCCTTCGTATATTTACTAAATACGGTATTATATAAGTCCGGAACAAGATCAAACCTGCCAGGTCTTATATCTTTCATACAGCAGGAGATGATCCCGGCTCAATTTGGCGTTAACAATAATTATATGTGATCATAATTAAGGCGAACTGTTTTATAAGCGGAAAATAATATATTAGCGCTTCTGAAATTTAAAACGATTCCGCCATGAATATCTTTCCTCAGAATTTTCCTGCTGAACTTCTCAATAACTGGATAATACTGATGCTGTCAGCAGCTGTCATTTGTTTTGTGGTTAGCGAGATCACATGCAACTACAGCCAGGTCGACAAGCTCTGGAGCCTGATGCCCATAGCATACGGGTGGATGAGCTTTGCCTCTGCTCCGTCTCCCAGAATGGTGATAATGGCTTTGCTGATTACCATATGGGGGCTTCGTCTGAGTTATAATTTCTACCGTAAAGGTGGTTATAGTATTATCCCCTGGAAAGGAGAGGAGGATTACCGCTGGAAATACCTTAGAGAACAGCCCGCATTGAAAGGCAGACTTCGCTTCGGCATCTTCAATCTTCTTTTCATTTCGCTATATCAGAATTTTCTGATACTTTTATTTTCAACACCGCTTTTTTTGGCAGCAGCCAATCCTTCCGCAGATCTGTTTATGTATGATTATATTGCAGCCCTTCTTATGCTTGGTTTCATTATCACCGAGACGATAGCCGATAACCAGCTGTTCAGATTTTACCGTGAGAAACAAAAAGGTGCGGGAGAAGCAGGGATTTTTACCGAATCGGTTCGAAAAGGCTTCATGACGGAAGGCCTCTGGAAGTATTCACGGCATCCCAATTTTGCATCTGAACAGGCCATCTGGATCTCTTTTTATCTTTTCGGAGTTTCAGCCTCCGGAGAATGGCTTAATTTCAGTATCGCAGGACCCTTGCTGCTGGTGCTTCTGTTCATCGGGAGTTCAATGCTAACAGAGAATATCAGTAGCAGTAAATATCCTGATTATGAAACGTATAAAAGAAGCGTTCCAAAATTTTTTCCAAAGATATTCAGATAAGGTTCTGTTTTCAATTCGTATCTTTGTGCAAAGAGAAGACTGTTAAAAACAGTTACTCTAAATTTTAGTATGTATTTAATTACGTGCAACATACACAATTATAGTATCCTTTGTCCAATGATACCAAAACCCCCGGTATATGATATTAAAATTATCTCTTCTTGCAGTTTTTGGCATAGCGATGGCCCATCTCGAGGGAGTGGTGGTGGTCTATCTGCGGAAAGCCCTGGGGATAACGGAAACAGAATCGAATAAAGTGTCGGTCGATAAATTCCCCAAAAGATACCTTTACATTGAAATGACACGCGAGGCTGCAACCATAGTCATGCTCGTGGTAATAGCTTACCTTGCCGGGGCCACATGGATAGAAAAGGGTATAATGTTCCTGTGGACCTTTGCCTTCTGGGACCTTTTCTACTACCTGTCATTGTATTTAGTTATAGGGTGGCCGCCATCACTAAAGACTATAGATGTTCTCTTTCTCATCCCTGTTCCGTGGATAGCCCCGGTATGGTTCCCGGTCCTGATCTCGTCGTCGACGATAATAACGATCGTTTTTCTCCTGATTTCCGGAGTTTTCTGATAGCCGGGAGCCTGTGTTGAAAAGTTGTTGAAAGATGGCAATACACCTGCACACTGTCAATTAATCACATATTTTGTAAGTGTTTATCTCCTGAATCCGCCGGACGGTCAAAATATTGGTCCGATCGCTTGCCGGAGGCCCTAAAATTAACCAATTTTGCATATAAGAAGTTTATACGGGGATATTGGAAATTAATTTCTGAGAGAAAAAGTTTTCCTGATGAAAATACTTATATGTGAAGATAATAAACTTGCATCGAAAACCCTCGAAGTGGTGATCAGGAAGGAAGGTTATCTTACCGAGACAGCCGTTGATGGCAATGATGCAATTGAACTTCTCAGGAAAAATATTTACGACCTGGTCATCATGGATATCCATCTGCCTTTTCACAGCGGTCTGGAACTGGTCAGATACATGAGGATAGACCTGAAAAGCAAAACTCCGGTGCTTATCGTTACTGCCTTCAGTGACCCACAGATGCAGTCTCAGGCAAATGAGCTTGGGATAAGCGGTTACATTGTAAAACCATTTAATCCTGCTGACCTGCTTAAACAGATCAGGGAAATCTTAATGAAATGAACCTGAACAGATCTTTTGTTCGATTCATCTCTGCAACATTCATTGCAGCCGTTATCTGTGCCGGGAATCTTCATTCCCAGGAAATCACCAATCCTGAATCGGAATATTTTAGGATACGGACAATGGCATTTGCCGGTGAGCTTGATTCAGCAGCGACTGCTGCCCGTAAACTTGTCAATGCTTTTCCTTCTTACGGCGATGCCCGTATCCTTCTAGGGCGCATCCTGGCATGGAAGCATGATTATGAGAACGCTGCAGCAGTAATAGACACTCTTTTGCTTAAGGAACCCGACAATGCCGATGCCCTGTCTGCAAAGAGAGACATTACACTGTGGTCGAAGGAAAATACAGCGGTAGCAACAGACATAAGAGCCGGATACCAGTTCGACCAGTTTAGTCAACCCTATTCCAGGTTCTGGCAGGTCTTTAAAGCAGGTGCAGGTCATAAATTCAGCTGGGGCCAGGCTTCGGCCGGGGTCAATATCGGGCATGTTAAGATCGGAGACCCTGTTCCCGATGTTGCCACCGAAGTGCAGATCGAGGCCGAAGCCTGGCCGCATCTTTCAAAGAAAAATTATGCTTTCCTGGCTTATGCCTTCAGTCCCGGCACATACTTTCCACGCCACAGGGGTGCTGTCGAGGTATGGCAGGTTCTCCCGGCAGGCTGGGCCCTTTCGGCAGGAATGAATTATTATTACTTCGACCGTAATGCATTTATTGCCCTGGCATCGGTAGAGAAGTATATCAGGCAATACTGGTTCTCGGTTAAAGGATTTGTTTATTTCAAGGACGACGGACCAACGACATCATTTTACGTGAATGCCCGCAGGTATTTCGGTAATATTGATTACCTGCAGATTACACTGGGAACAGGAACAGCTCCCGATGAACCCTTTGATATCCAGGCCGACCTGGCAAGACTAAGCGCCACAAGCATAAGGCTAGCCTGGAATAGCTCTCTGACCGATAAGCTTGTTATGAGACTGGGCGCAGGATATTCCCGTGAAGAGTATGCCGAAAACGAACGTCGTAACAGATTTGAAGGAGGTGTCAGTTTTATTTACGCACTCAGGATGAAGTGATGAAGATACTCTCTCTTATCATATTGAGTTTCCTTCCGCCGGCCTTTGTCGTACCTTATGATTATGAAGAGTCTGTTCCGTATGGCAACAGTTCAGATACAACCTTCCTGCTTGCTGCACTTGATACTCCTCCGCCTTTACCGGCTCTCGACTTTGAGGTTTCAGAAATAAAAGTTACGGGTTTCATAACCTCCGGGGCTAATGAGTATCCCGTTCAGCTTGGTGCCTTCAGGTTAAAAATTAACGCTGAAGCCTTTCTTAACGAAGTACTGGAATATATCGACAGGAATGCGATTATGATGAGGGAGGATGGCCTGTACAAAGTGAGAATAACCGAACATCCTGAACCTCGTAACGTCAGAGCCTTAAGCCATATAACAGTACAGGAGAAAGAAGTTGAACCGACTGAGGAGCAAAGGAGCCCACAGGACAGTATCCCCCGGGTTTTGGAATCAGCCGATACCCTTTCGGCTCAGACATTTTATACTGATACTACAGGATCCTTTGCTGCTGTCGACCCGGTTACCGGCAAAATACTGATTCTCGGATCCGACAATCCATGGCTCAGAAGAATACAATATTTCGGCAAATCGATTGCATTTGTCAATGCATTGATCATCACAATCATAATATCATTGGGTTCAATGCTTGTCCTTCTTCTGATCATTCTCCTGAATCGCAGAAGAATGGAACGTGAAGCCCGGCTTCACCAGTACCTGCTTGAAAAATACCAGGGACTGATAGTTGATTATCTTTTCGGAACAGCATCGGCTGACGATTTCAGACTTATAGCCTCCGATAATTACAGGCGACAGGTACTCATCGACCAGATGATCGACGTCAGTGTAAACCTGAAAGGAGATGAAGCAAAAAAACTCACAGGACTGTATAAGCATCTCGGACTTGACAGAGATTCGATAGACAGGGCTAACGACAGACGATGGCATAAAAAGATAAAAGGATTCAGGGAGCTTGCCTTCATGAATATAAAAGATGCCAATGAAGCGATAAACAAAGCTCTCAATTCTTCCAATGAAATACTCAGGATGGAAGCCCAGATAGCACTTGTAAGGCTGGGAGACGATGAGCCCTTTGAATTCCTTTCACACCTGGTTCGGCCATTCTCACTGTGGGAACAGATAACGCTTCATGAACTTATGATTCAGCACGACATTAAAATACCGCCTTTCAAAAAATGGCTTGCCTCTCCAAATTACACTGTGGTAATGTTCGCCCTGAGAATGATCAGGGAATTCAGACAGGGCGACGCTGAAGACCAGATCAGGGAAGTCCTGCTTCATCCCGAACCTGTTGTAAGACAGCTTGCAGTACAGGTTGCCGGCGACCTTGAGATGAGATCAACCCTCGACGTCATGAAGCATATGTATAAAAACCAGGATTACAATATCTGCCTTGAGATCATCAGGTCGATGGGCAAAATGCCTGATCTTTCAATGCTCGGATTCCTGAAACTCGTACTCGACAAGGAAGACGATGTTCAGTTGCAGATCGAAGCCACAAAGGCAATAGAGAACAACGGAGAAGAAGGAGTTAAGACCCTTGTCAAACTTATGAAATCGGAATATAAAAACTATAATATTATTGTAAGACACGTACTCGACAGGAGGATTTTCTGATAACCATGGATATTATTTTCGGATACATAGTATTTTTCCTTACCCTCTTCATCTTCGGTTCCTACCTTCTCCTGGGTATCTTTTCGGCTATGGCTCTCAGGAAATACCTCCGGAAAAACAGCTATGTGAATTACAACTCCCTTGTTCTGTCACCTCTCAGTCCGCGGATATCAATCATAGCACCGGCCTTCAACGAGAGCAAGACGATTATTGACAATATACGGACACTCCTTTCACTGTATTATAACAATTTTGAGGTGATAATCGTGAACGACGGCTCTAGCGATGACACATTTGCCAAGATCAAAGAGGCTTACGACCTGGTAAGGGTAAATTATTATTTTGATTACAGAATCCCCTGCGAAAGGATAAAAGGAGTTTACAAGTCGAAGAACCCTTCATATACAAGACTCACGGTAATCGACAAAAATAACGGTGGTAAAGCCGACTCTCTCAATGCAGGGATAAATATCTGCAAAAGCCAGCTCTTTGTCTCGATCGACGCCGATTCGATAATTGAATCCGATTCCATACTGAAGCTCGTAAAGCCCTTCCTTGAAGAGAAAGAAAAGAAAGTGATCGGAACGGGAGGAGTAATAAGGATTGTAAATTCTTGTGATATCGAAAGAGGTCATATCCGTCAGATAAATGTTCCACGCAAGTTTCTCCCGCGGCTCCAGGTTCTCGAATATACCCGGGCTTTCCTCCTTGGGAGGATGGCATGGAGCCACCTCGACGGTCTGATGCTTATTTCAGGTGCCATGGGTATCTTCGACCGTGAAACTGTCATCAGGGCAGGAGGTTACAGTATCAAGACCGTGGGAGAGGACATGGAACTGGTTCTGAGGATGAGAAGGTATATGGCTGAACACGACGTAAAATACGAGGTAACATATATCCCTGATCCTCTTTGCTGGACGGAGGTGCCGTCGGACCTCAGGTCGATGAGGAAGCAGCGGACAAGGTGGACAAGGGGGCTGGTGGAGTCTTTGAAAACTCACCGTGCAATGTTCCTTAACAGAAAATACAAAAGGCTCGGGATGCTGGGCTATCCATACTGGCTGTTTTTCGAATGGCTGTCTCCTTTGATAGCATTTGCAGGCTTTGTTTATACTTTCATCCTTATAATTACCGGTTCGATCAACTGGCCTTTTTATCTTCTGCTTTTCATCTTCGTTTATTCATTTGCAGTTCTGCTTTCTGCCTGGGCAGTCCTTTTCGAAGAGATCACCTTCCATAAATACCGAAGAAAAAGGGATGTTTTCCGGCTTATTGCAACAGCCTTCCTCGAACCTTTCTTTTATCCTGTCCATACTTATTATGCCGTAAGGGGGAACATTGAAGCACTGAGGGGTAAAAAAAGCTGGGGTAAAGCAGAGAGAAGCGGTTTTGATAAGAAAAAGAAAAGGATACGTATTATGACCGTCAGGGGTCAGTCGGCAAACCGCGGAAAAACCGAAAGCCCGGTTTCCACAACCTGAAGCGAACCTTTTTCCCTGTAGCGGGTTGAAGGTACTATCAGCCAGGGATCCCAGTTATAGCGGGTCACCGACGTGGTAACACTGCCTTTGCAACAAACAGAAACGGCTATGCCATCGGAAAGGCTCGAATAGATGGTGAAACTTCTCCCCCCGTCGAATGATTCAGCCCCGTCGTTGACTTTCATCTGCGTAGGATCATTAAAATGAAGCATGGTCCAAGGCAGCCTGATCTTCAGTTTGTTACCCTTCCATGCAGCTGCGCTTCGTTCACCCGCACTAAAGACTTCTGATGATTCCACAGGCAGTCTTCCTATGTCGTGCCGGGTAAGCTCAAAGCCGTCGTTAATCCATTGCATCACCTTCCAGGGAGCCCCGTCGCTGACGATGCTTTCATATTTCTGAACCAGCGGATCGGTGAGGTTGAAACGTGGTGTAAGGCCGTTCATGTCGTAGGCTTCTGTAACATAATGCAGCGCTGTATCTTCTCCTGCCACAAATTCAAACAGGAATTCAGCTCTCTTTGAAAGCACTTCTCCTTCAGGAAGTGTTGATTCACCAAGGGCAGCCGAATACGTATCGAATGCTATCATTACGGTATCTCCCGAAAAAAGAGGCTCACTGAATTCGGCGTTCAGGTAGAAGAAGCTGTTGTCGTGTGTGGCTTCAATACTAATTACCTTACCGGCGGGATTATCAATAATATATCCGACAAAGGGAAGCGATTCTGTCTGATCGAAGCCTATCAGTCCGAAGTTCTGCTCGGGAGAAGTGAGGTTATGCCACAACTGTCTGGTTGAAATTATTATTTCCCCTGACGGAAACCCGTAAGATTCAAGGTACTCGACGATCCAGGTTCTCTTGAACCATTCGTCCATCCACGAGAACATAAAGCCTCCCCCGCAGCCGGCACTTAGTATGTTATGCATCATACGGATGTTCTTTTCTCCCTGCTGATTTTCGGAATAGCCTCCGTGATCCATGCCGCTGAATGACTGATGTGCGCTTCCCCAGCTCGAGGGCACTCCGAATTCACCTATCAGCAGAGGGATATCCGTATAATGATCTCTGAGGTCGCTAAGGTACCCGAGATAACTGTTCGGACCGCTGCCGTCGCTGTAGGCCTGGTACTCCGGCTCAAGACTTATGAAATTCGGATAGTAGGGATAGGCATGATATGTTGCAAAGATACCTGCCCTCAGATTCGACCTGTTGATCAGGGTAATGTCGATCGATGCAACATCTTCGTCAGTATGTATTTCCGTGGGGTGTTCGAGCGGATCGAGGGTAGGCCAGCTTGACATGCTCACCGGCCTGTTGACATCATATGTCTGGTATTCATATTTAACGACTTCGTCGAGCATGGCTGTCGTGAAAACCTCCGAAGCCGGAGCTCCCGAGATACTGAGCTGGCTTCCTGAAAACGATGTAGATGAGGGATGGAATTTGTTGGTGCTGTCAACTTCCTGTGGCATGATCTCCCTGCCGATGATGAAGCCTGCCGTCCACCTCGAAACATTTGTCACATAGTTGCCGTAAGCCCTTCCCGGTCTGAAGGCAATGCTTTTATTGCCGTGGATGCAGTCAATGACCTCCCTGATGCCTTCACGGAAAGATTCCGACCTCAGCATCAGGTCGTAATCGGCCGGATTAGATCCGTCTTCGATCTCGTCGAGCCATATTCCCTGGAAGAGCAGGAGAGGATCGCCGGGATGCCTCTCGTTATATTCTGCAAGCTTCTCGTAAAACACCGGCGGATGAAGAGTGTATATCCTGATACTGTTGAACCCTGTCTCTGCCATACGGGCTATCCATTGTTCATACATTGCTCCTGTGATGGCATAGGCGATCTCACCCGGGAAATAGCCGGGAGGCGATGACCCGAGATTGATACCCTTTAACAGGAGAGGCCTGTATCCTGATTCGAAATGCATCTCTATGTGATCTTCGCCCGTAATGAAGGGAAGGGAGACTGAAGGGCACAATTCAAAATTGATGACAGTATCGCGTCTGATTATTATGTCGGTAAGTCTCACCGGGTAGTAGCCATTGCAGCTTACCGATGTTATCACCGGGATTTTCAATGACAAAGGATCTGCCGGCCGGGGGATGGGAGGAAGCATTACCGGTACAAGGGAACTTCCTGATGAAAATGAGGAAACTCCTGCTGCTTTGATAAGCCTGCCTGACCATGTCTTCCCTCCGAAGCTTATTGCATATACGTAATAACCCTGGCGAACAGGGACCCCCGCCCCGTTGGCGCCATCCCAGATGATCCTGTAGCTTCCGGCCTGAACACCCGGAAAGGAAAGTTCGTTGATCTTGTGGCCGGCCATGGAGTAAACCGAAAAAATAATGTCGCCGCTGTTGTTAATAATGAAAGGTATGTTAACAGAGTGAGAAAAAGGGTTCGGGAATGGTGTTCCCAGTTCAAGCTGCCTGTCAATTTCGCTGTAAATGCCTGACAGTTTAAGTGTGTAGTATCCGTCGGTGCCCGATGTGGCTGAACAGCTGAAGCTTGCGGTATTCATTTTTACCACGACGTCAGGGATGCCGATACCGCTGCTGCCCGTTACCCTTCCTGAAACGTAGATATCTTTTCCTGAAGCATTGCTCCAGAACAATGCCACAACGGCCAGAATAGCAGTAATTCTTCCTGTGAAGCTCACTGTATCATTATATTTTAATGAGCGGGAAAGCTTCAAAATAATTGTTTTGCGGTAAATGTAAAAAAATTAGCATCCTTTGAAAGAGCAAGTTTTTAACCTTTGTGATAACTTAATAACTTTGTTATCAACAAAAGCTTATTATGGACATTGTTTTCAGGCATCTTGAGAAAAAGGACAACCCGGAGATTGCCAGCCTGATACGCTCTGTTTTCAGGGAATTCGGTATTGCCCGTCCCGGTACGGTTTACTTCGACCCAAGCACCGACGATCTTCACACGCTGTTCAGCGCCGCCAGAGCGGAGTACTGGATAGCGGAGGATAATGGAAAAATTATCGGAGGCTGTGGCGTTTATCCGACTCCCGGTCTGCCGGAAGGATGTGCCGAGCTGCAGAAATTATATCTTCTGGCTGAGTACAGGGGAAACGGCATCGGAAGAAAACTCATGGAACTATCTTTCGATTCGGCAAGGCGACTAGGTTACAAACAGATCTACCTCGAGTCACTCCCGGAACTGGGCAGGGCCATAAGCCTTTACCTGAAAGCCGGCTTTGATCATATTCCGGGTCCTATAGGCAATTCGGGACATTTCGGATGCAGCATCTGGATGCTTAAAAACCTTTAGGAAACGGTTCCCTTTCCACCTGGTCGTAAACGCAAGCCAATTAACTTCAACGTAAATAGTCACCGATCATACCGGGCAGGAAAATTGCATTAAGTCCCCACTGAGCAACACTGTTCGTACTTATACGCGGGTTTTCATCAAGTTCGTTCAGCACTTCCGGTGGTGATACCGTGACAGTGGAATACATCGACCGGAAACTTACCATCCTTCCCCGGAATTCCGACCATGCCCTCTCTGCAAGCGACGCATCATTCTTCACCATTGCGGCGTAGGCTGTCAGCCGCGGAACAAGGAAGTTATTTGTCGGGATGTTTGCTTTTTTCGGCGATCGCGCCGGGTCGTTTCGCGGCATTGAATAATATTCGCAATATTCCAGCCAGGACTGCCTGAATTTCTTGTGTTCCAGGAATGTGAACAGCTCGAACATCATCTCGGCACCTCCCATTATCGTTGCCAGGTGAGAAGTATGGACTTCCCTGCTCTGATCTTTTTCGAGAGTGATGACACCTGTTTCCGGATCGAGTCCGAAAACTCCCTTGCCCGAGAAAAATCCGGCAGGCATACGGGCGAAGCCGTCCATACCTGCCACGATCTTGTCTCTCCATCTTGTGTCGCCGGTCCTTTCCCATTCTGTCATCCAGTTCGACACCAGGCTTATCCAGTCGGGTCCGAAGCGCAGACGTGCAGGGGCCTTCACCGGTGCCTGGTCGAAGGGCAGGGCCAGCCTCATCGGGTCGAGAGTCACGATGCTCCTCTCTGCATCGATCATCTCCCTCATTACATCGCCTGTTCGGTTATCGGCTGTGACGTAGTAGTAAAACCTACGGAATGCAGCCTGTGCGATACGCGATTCTTTGGCACCGCAGCCCCAGTGCGAAACATTATGACGGGAACCCAGTCCCTTAAGAGGTCCGGTATGGTATGAGTCCACCTCACCGGTATGCCGTGTCATAGCTTCCGCCATTCTGAAAGTTTCAGGATCGCCGGTTCTCAGGAAGCTGTACCACAGCCACATATCGGGTGCAAGTTCCGAGTTGTCCCAGGCCATGCCTCCTATATCGTAACGCCATACATGCCTCTGCGGATCCTGTGAATGCATAATGTCGCCGTAATTCCAGAACCCGTACCATGAATGCTGGTCTATCATCTTACGGTAGTAGATTATGCTGCTGTCGAGCTGGTTTTCCATCCACTCCCTTGCCGGCGTGGAACGGTCGGGCAGGCTCCACAGTGTGCCGAAAGCCCCTGCCTGATGGTAGTATTCGGGTATGCATACCAGCCGGGGAGCGAAAGCACCCTCTCTGCTCATCATCGCCAGCTTCTCCTTCGATGGCACGGAATCGACAGGCATGAGAATCAGCTCGCTGGTACGCGCTATCCCGTACGGTGTGCTCAGACCTTCCTGTACATCCTCGTAAGTTGAGTTCAGGCCGTGTGCGATGGTATCATAATGCCTGAGATCCATCGGTGGACCTTCAGCCGACCACATGGATACTTTCAGGGTGGCTTCAGGGCTTCTTGCATTATTAATTTCAAGAGAAGAAGGGTATGACTGCCAGAAATTTTTCAGACTCACTGCCAGTCCGCCGCTTACATCGCCGGCATATACGAGTCCTTCGGCCCTGTGCCCTGCTGCTGCTGACAGCCAGCTTGCTTCCGTACCTGTACGTTTGACTATGGTGAATCCGTTGGGCGATACCTGTGAAAGCTTAAAGCCGTCCCATACTGCAAAATCTGTGAGAAGCTGCTGATTAGGTCGTGTAAAAGCTGCCTTGTCAGGTACCCTTTTGCCCTCCAGCTGAACCTGGTAGGGATTTCTCATGCCGGGATGCATTAACATCCGTCTGCCGTGAAGAGGCTGAATTGGTTCATGCCAGACACCCCCTGCTTCACCCGTGAAGGCAACATGCCTGTTCTGGACCTCTTCCCTGAAGGGCATATTGAAGGTAACTCCCAGCTCACTTATAAAATCCTGCTTCTCATCACCGTCGAATACTATTGAATGGACCATTTTCACTTCTGACTGTCCCGAATAGAAATACAGGTATACCGAGAATGGAAGCCACTCGCGCGACCCGTTTACCTGGCTGTGCTTTCCTTCGATCTTTACCACAGCAACAACAGGTCCGCTCTGTTCGAGGCTTACCTTTGTAGTTTTTCCATTGAAATGCTTATAAGCGGTGATATCAGATCCCTCAGTCCGGCTCCTGTCCTCAAGTGTACAGACAAGCTGCACCTTCCTTGTTATGGTGGTTCCATTAAGAAGCATTTCTTCAATAAGGCTGTTGCCTGACAACGGTATTTTCACATCGAGTACCCCGGTATTGATCTGAATATATCCGTCAGTGCGGGTTATTTTTATCTGATTTTCTGTCGTTTGGGATGTTGTTTTCATCACTGTGAAAGGTCCTTCTTCCACTTCTTTCATCGAGACAGCCATGGCGCTCCATTTCACCGAACCGTCGGGCCAGAATGCCAG
>JAFGXX010000050.1 GCA_016936435.1 Bacteroidales bacterium | reverse complement strand
GAATTGACTCCTCCAAGCTGCGCCGTATATACAACAATGGCATCCTTGGCAAGAAAACCCACATCCGGGTTTGAGGAAAGGAGCTTGCCGAAGGCAGAATATGCCGGGGCTGTCCAGTAAACGAGCGAGATGAAAAACAGACCCCATACAACAGACCATCTGGCATCAGTCACCCTCGGCACAACGTAAAAGCGCTGTATAACATGAGGCAATCCGGCGGTCCCGACCATAAGTGAAAAACATATTGCCATCCACTGAAAGAATGTCGTCCCCGTTGAAGGATCCCATGGCATGGCAAACTCCGGACTTGGCACAATAGCCAGGTCGTGCCCGTAGGCATTGACCAGGGCTGCTCCTTCCGCAATGTTGGGAGCAGGTATACCCTGTACAATATCAGTAACTGCAGCTCCGTAACCTACCTGCGGCAATAACCAGAAATAATCAAATTTAAATGCCAGAATAAATACAGGTACCAGGAAAGAAATTACAATTATTATATACTGTACCTGCATATTTTTTGTGGCTCCTATCATCCCTGAGATCAGTGTGTAAAGAAGGACCACCGATGAACCTATGATGACTGCCCAGGCATAATTAAGTCCGAGTATCCACTTGAACATCAAGCCAATACCGCCGAACTGCCCCACACAATATGCAAAGGATATCAGGATTGTAAAAATAGCACTCACTATCCTTAATGCACGCGAATAATAACGGTCACCGATAAAATCGGGGGCTGTATATTTACCATATTTCCTTATCTGGGCTGCCATCAGGATAAGCAGGAGAACATAACCTCCTGTCCAGCCTACAACATATGCCAGGCCGTTATACCCGAATCCGTACATCATCCCTGCCATACCCAGCACCGACGCAGCGCTCATCCAGTTCGAAGCAATTGCCATTCCCGAACCTACCCTCGATATCTTCCTTCCGGCAGCATAATAATCGGCCGGATCTTTCGCCCTGAAAAAGACACCCACGAGCACAAAAGTCAGAAGTATGGATATCAGGATGATCGCGGGACCTGTTTTAAAACTGCCTTCAAGTTGCGTAAGACTTTCAGCCTCAAGCGTATATACTGATGATATTATTAAGAGTAATGATATTGATAGTTTTTTCATAGCCGGTTGTTTTCTGTTATTCGACAATTCCCTGTTTATTTAATCTCCACTCTACAAGTATATTGTACACTATACACAGCGATATAAATAAAACAAGAAGGAAGACTGCTGTATAGAAATAGTGAAAGGGGAAGCCCAGAAACCTGGTATCGGTAAGTTTAGACTGATTATGTGTTAAATACAATTTCATAATATCAGGTATTCTGCTAAGTTCCTCCTCCGTAAAGGATCCCTGGTAACTTTCACTCAGGCAGCTCACCAGGATAGTGTTTTCAAGGCTCCCTGCAGGAAATCCTGTGTATTCTGATGCTTCACTGCCAAGAAACTTTATTGTCTCCAGAATTCCGGCACTGGTGTTAAGGTATTCCTGATCTTTGACAGTGGCCAGCTTTGCCTTCATACTTTTCATGGCAGTTATCTTTTCAATGATCACCGGCTCAACTGTATCAGGGACAGAAGCATAGAAGAGCGTGTTAACAGCTCCCGATAACAACTTCTGATCGTCAGGAGCCACAGTGTTCTTCCCCTTTACCATAAGAAAAGAATGTAAAAGCCTGCCTGCAGCTTCTCCGGTCATATTGCCTGATATAACAACAGGCCATTCCGATTCAAATATCCCATAGGTCTTCTCAGAAACAGGTTTTTCAACAACCTTTAATAATATCTGGAAGCCGAAGACAGCAGTTGCCCATATCAGCAACATTGTAAAAATAATATTCCGGTTTTTCCTTCCGTGAAGGTTACGCGGTCTGAAAATACTGAAATTGTATTCATCTGTAGATTCCATAACATTCCAGGGTGTTAATTTTTTGATTTGGTACGGATTAAAAATAGAGATTTTGATATACAATACATCTCACAAATTCTTGCAATGTGTCATTGTTTTTAATCAACTTATTAAATCAACTTTTTTTCGTATCTTTCCATGTAATTATACAGGTAATAACCGTTGATTCATCATTGAGCAGGGAGACCCGGCTTACCGGAGAAAATATTTTTATAGATGAGACTGACCCGCAAAATTTCATGTGAATCCTGCAGGTTTAAATGTGATATTCACGAAGCTGCACAGTTTTCGGGGAGATCTTTTTCGGGGGCAAAGATCATTCAGGCACAATTCAGAAAACATGAAAGGATCTGCAGGCAAGGCGATCCTGTAAGTCATGCTCTCTATCTTTTTGAGGGAAGTGCCAAACTTTTTATAGAAGGTATAAACGGACACAATATAATTCTGTACCTCATGAAACCACCTGCCTATATCGGGCTGCTTTCATTCTTCGAAAGCATTCATTACACATATTCGGTGACGGCAATAGAAGATTCCAAAGTATGTATGGTTGACCTCAATTTTCTGAAGGAATTATATCTGGAGAATCATCAGGTGCTGCTTAAACTCAACAAGGCATTCGGAAAATCAGTTGCGCTGATAATGAACAAGATAACATGTCTCAACCAGAAAAACATCAGGGGCAGAATAGCTGAAAGCCTGCTTTACCTTTCAGAGTTCTTCGGGTCGGTGAAATATACATTGCCTGTTACGCGTAAAGAACTTGGGGAAATGTCGGCAATCTCGGAGGAGAACACGGTTCGTCTCCTGACCGAGCTCAGAAAAGAAGGTATTGTTGCTGTTGAGGGAAGAAAAGTCACAATAAAAGACCCTACTCTCCTGAGAAAGATATCTGAGCTGGGATAGCTGTATAACCTGATCAGCCTAAAACAAAGTCTTCCTGAATTTCTTAAACAACTCTTCTTCCGGGGTTCTGGTTTTGACACCCTCCAGCACAAGGTCTATAAGGGCCTCGGTTTTGGTTTCCTCAAAACCTACTTCAAAGGCAAACTTTCTGAGCATCTTCCGTTCACTCTCCTGAACCTCACAATCTGAAAGTACTATCTGCGCCAGGTTGTAAAAATGGTCAAACTTATCTGCGAGCGAATATGGAGCATGATAATGATGATCCTTTTCCGATTCGATGAGAACATCTATCTCCGGATCAGTAAGTCCGAACTTCTTCCCCTCCCTGTGAAGTACCTTAAGTTCCCTGTCAGTAATCTTCCCGTCAACCCTCGACACCTGAACAAGACGAATAAAGGCATCCCTGGTAACTTTCTTCCCGTTATCTGTTATAAAATCCGAAAAAGTCATTTCTTTTATCAATTATTTAAGTAATCATACTGGTTGGGGCTTCTCCCCTTATATAAACAAAAATAATCAAAAATGTTTCACTCTTAGTCTGACCTTTTATTTGTTTTTTGAATTATTGAAATATATTGCGGCTGTTTTTTGTCTTTAT
>JAFGXX010000245.1 GCA_016936435.1 Bacteroidales bacterium | reverse complement strand
GCAGCCGTCGATTCCCTTACAAGATCAATGCGCATAGACCTTCTAAAGCATAACATAAGAGTCACCCAGATAGCCCCGGGAATGGCGGAAACGGAATTTTCACTCGTCAGGTTCAAAGGCGACAAGGAAAGAGCTGCCGCTGTATATAATGGTTTTGAAGCGCTTACGGCAGAAGACATCGCGGATGTGATATGGTATTGTGCCTCGCTTCCCGAACGTGTCTGTATAAACGACCTGGTGATAACTCCCACACAGCAGGCAGATGTAATATTCAATTATAGAAAAGAATAGAGAAGAAAGAGGGCGAGAGGCAAGGAGTCCCGCCTTGCGGGACGACGAAATTCCGCGCCGGCGGAAAAAAGTAAACCAAAACCAGACCGCAAGACTGCAAGACCGCAAGACCGCAAGACTAATTATTTTCATATGTATACATACGATTACCTTTACGATTTCACCAAAACCGTCTTCCTGAAAATGGGATGCAGCCGCGACGATGCCGAAGTTATTGCCGATGTATTCCTTGCCGCCGAAATGAGAGGTCATGCCTCTCACGGAATGATAAGGATAAAAGAATATTATGAGCTATGGAAAGCCGGAAGAATAAATGTTAAACCCAAAGTCAGGGTAGTTCATGAAACTCCAAGTACTGCAGTGGTCGACGGTGACAATTCCGTTGGCATGGTAGCAGCAAGATGGTCGATGGAGCTGGCGATAGAAAAGGCTGCAAAGGCCGGTACCGGATGGGTGGCAACCCGCAATTCGAACCACTTCGGTATTGCCGGCTACTATGCCATGATGGCTCTCAAATACAATATGACGGGTATCTGTCTGACCAATGCCAATCCGCTGGTAGCCCCTACCTTCTCTATCAGCAGGATGATGGGAACAAATCCCATCGCAGTGGCAATACCTGCATATAAAAATCCGCCCTTCGTTGCCGATTTCGCAACAACGCCCATAGCCCGCGGCAAACTTGCCGTGGCAGAGAAGAAAGGCGAAAAAGTAGCCCTGGGATTCGTCCAGGACAAAAGCGGCAAACCATCTAACGATCCAACCATACTGAAGTCGGGAGGATCGATGCTCACTCTTGGCGGCGACAGGCTGCACGGCAGTCATAAAGGATACTGTCTCTCCGCGATAGTAGACATCTTCTCAGCAGTGTTCAGCGGCGCCAACTTCGGTCCTTTCGTCCCACCAAGTGTGGCTTACCTTCCCCTGCTGGAAAAGAAAACAGGCGAAGGAACAGGTCATTTTTTCGGTGCCATGCGTATTGATGCTTTCCAGCCGGCTGATGAATTCAAAAAGAAGATGGATGAATGGATAGATACCTTCCGCGCTTCAAAACCGGCCGAAGGAGAAGAGAAGGTTCTTATTCCCGGCGATCCGGAACGCGAAGCTGAAGAAAGGATCAGCAGGGAAGGAATAAGCATCGTCCCCGCTATAAAGGATGACCTGCTGAAAATCGCCGGTGAACTGGGTATCGAGTTTGATTAAGAAATCCATTAACCGCAAGGACGCTAAGATTTCATTCTAACAGATGTTCTTTGCGATCTTTGCGATTCTTTCCAGCCTCAGTCTGGCTTTGCGATCTTTGCGGTTAATTTCAGTTATCAGATCCAAGCTCTCGATATTATTCTTCCTTCCAGGGTCAGGTATTCCCTCATCAGGTTTGCTGTAAGGCAAGAATGAACAGGCATGATCTTTATTATATCTCCCGGTCTGAACCTGTCTATGAATTCTGAAGGCGCTTCTATTATTCCATGTTCCTGCGACAGACTGGAAAGCACTGCATTCTGAACAATTGGTCCCCAACCGGGACCATCATTTTCAACCACCGCACCGTAGATCGTCCTGCCGGAAACGTCGGTAATACTTTCCTTTGAAAAATGTACAGCGCCGCCGTAAATGACTAGCTCATTTCTTTCAGGATGAACAGCCACCACTGGACATGCCATTGCCACCGCCACCATGTCAGGAGAGCAAGAACCGATTATTACCTGCATAAGATCGTAGAAGACAAAATTCCCGGGGCGGATCTCATCTATAGCGCTGAAGTTATCAGCAACACTGCATGTGGGAGTGTCGCCGAGAGAAATTTTAAGACCGGGATGTTCGACAACGTAATGCTTTTTCAGCTCAAGCGCTTTAACAATGGTCTCTTCATGCACTCCAAGTATCTCTCTTCTGCCCCTGGCATTGTAGCTGTTACCTGCATGACTGAGGAACCCCGAGAATTTCATCTTCCCTGATGATTCAACAGCCCTGATAATATTGTCAATCTGTTCAGTATCCCTGTAATCCACTCCGGTTCTGTGGTAACCGAAATCTATCTTTATGAATACTTCGACGTGGTTCCGGAGCCTTCCTGCAAGGAAATCTGCTGTATAAACCGACTCTACCAGAAGAGAGAGCCGTATACGTTCTGCCAGGTTGTTTATGGTATCAATTTCGGGAATATTTACCGGGAAAGCGACGAGGATGTCCTTCCAGCCGGCTTCAGCAAAATATTGTGCCATCCTGAATGAGGAAACAGTGATCCTCTCAACTCCCTCCTCCCGGAACCATTCTCCGATTTCGTGTGACACGTGAGTCTTGAAATGAGGTCTGAAGGCAACAACGGCAGTCCTGGCTTTTTCCGCCATCATCCGGATATTGCGCCTGCATTTCTCTTCATCCAGTAAAAGCGTCGGTACCAAAATCATATTATGAATTGATTATTTCTTTGTGCCACTTAGTGTTATCCTTTGTGAACCTTTGTGGTAGAACACTCTTCTTAAACCACAAAGGACACAAAGTACACACAAAGTATCACGAAGGGAATGTTTCATTTTAATCCCCAGTCTTTATTGGGTGTGCTGCCCATTATGAAGACCAGTTCACCGCCGTTGACTATTTCTTCGTGGGTAAGCTCCGTTTTACTGAAAGACTTCCCGTTAAGTGTCGCAGACTGGATGTAAATATTCTCATCGCTGAGATTTTCAGCCCTTATGGTAAATTTTTTACCATTGTAGAATTCCTTATCGAGGCTGATTGTAACCTTGTCAAATATGGGAGCGGTAATCTGATACACCGGGAATCCGGTGCACATCTGGTACAAGCCCATTGCAGCCATGGCATACCATCCCGACATACAGCCGTAGTCGTCGTCCATTTCCCTCAGGTAACCGTCGGGGCTTGACTTGTAGACCCGGTCAAATATCGGTTCCGGGAAAAAGCCGTGGGTACCGTATTTCTGGACTATCGGTTCCTTAAGGATTTTTCTCACCCATTTCTGTGTGAGCCATGGAGCTCCAGACATATTGAACAGAAAAGGCGCCTGTAGATCTATCTGGTTACCTGCCGTATAGAGATCATTGTCGAAGAAATATTCAAGTTCCCTGTTGAAAGCATCTCTTCCTCCGAAAGCGTCTATCATGGAAGGGACATCGTGGATCACATTCCAGCGCCAGTGCCATTTGCTTCCTTCGTAGGTATACTTCTCCCTGTTCATGGCAGGATCTTCGGGAAAATCGAGCCAGGTTCCGTCGGCTGCCCGTGCCCTGAAGTACCTGATGGTGCTATCCCAGGTGTTCCGCCAGTATCCGGAACGTTTCATCAGATATTCATAATCCTCTTCATAACCCAGGGCACCTGCAACCTGTGCAAGGGTCCTGTTATCCCAGCAATATTCTCCTGTCTGGTCGGGACGGGCCGGAATATAACCGATACTGTCGTATTTCTCAGGCATCTGCAGAAGCACTTCTCTCTTCATATAAGGGTATAGCTCCTGAACAGGGACTTTCATCAATCCTTTAAAATATGCATCTGCGACAACCATCAGCATATGCTCGTGACGGCATTCTCCGAAAGTACTGTAGCCTTCCCTGCCTCTGACAACGAAACTGACACCATGCGGGGAATGGTCGCTGCCGGGAAGGGTTCCCCAGTTGTCGGCCTGTTCGTAGAGGTCCCTGAGCGAGGTACTTATGTCGTTGAATACTGAAGGTATCCACAAGCTGAAAAGCGGATATTTGGTCCGGAATGAATCCCAGAAAGCATATCCGGCATAATGATCATAACCCTCTGCAAGGTGTTGCTTTTTGTCGAGGCCTGTATAGACGCCGTCGACATCCGACTGAATTACCGGGAGAAAACACGTATGATAGAGTGCTGTATAGAATATGGCTTTATCTTCGGCACTAGCACCCTCCACCGATATCTTTGAGAGAAGGGTATTCCATTTCCGCGACGCATCTTTTCTGACTTTATTAAAATTCCAGTCTGGTGACCCGGCCATGAGGTTGCTGCGTGCCGACTCCACTGAAGTAAGAGACACACCTGTTCTTACCAGAAGCCTCTTCCTGGCAAGTTGCCCGAATTCGATTATTATACCTCCGTTATCAGGTTTATTCAGGGTATTACCTTCTTCAATTTCCTTGCCGGTCCAGATTTTGACATTCCTGGCAGGTTCGCTGAATTCCATTACGAAGTGCTTGTTACCGAGTGATCCTTCAAGAGTATTTTCGTCAACAAGTGTACAGATAAGTGCACCCGAACCTCCTCTGTTGCCTTCGTAAATGAATAAACTGTTCCCTCCGGAAGCACTGAAAGTATAGCGGTGAAACCCGGTACGCAGAGTGGCCGTCAGCTCTGCAAGAATCTTGTCTTCAGGCAGATATACCGAATAACAACCTGCTTCAGCTCTTTCTGAGTCTTTGTCTGCAGCTACAACCGGGTTAATAAAGAAAGTATCAGCTTTTTCAGCTGAAAAAGGAAGCACCGATATTGCCCCTGCCCTGTCGCGTACCGTCGTTCCTCCCGAACTGCCTTTATGAAAATGGCTGAAGCCACGTATATGAGTGTCGGACCAGTCGTAGCCACCATGAGCAAAATCACCGTCGGCAGTGAGGCTTCCCGGCCAGGTATCGGGGCTGAGCTCCACCAGTCCGAAAGGCACCAGTGCGGCAGGAAGCCACTGGCCATGGTCGCCCTGTGTGCAGATGAAGGGATCGACATAATCAACCGGACTTTCGTGCCTGCAGGAATTCAGTGACAATATCGCCAGCATCTGGATCAGAAAAAGAATCACGACACTAAATCGCAAAGGACGCAAAGGATTTGACGCAAAGGACGCCAGGCTGATGATTTTAAAGATAACTCTTTGTGTTCTTCGTGTTGACTTACCCGTCGAAGCTCCCGCGCAGGCGGGCTTTTCGATCGTTGAGCTTAAGAAGTCATCTGACAGAAAGATTGTATTCATAATATTGTTCTACACCGGTTAATACATTTTCGAGATAGTAATTATAGCTTACTTCCTGGTTTTGCGGCTGTTTAGCCCTTAGTATGACTGAAGCCCGGCGGGGAAGTATAATTTTCGCAGGAAGCTCAGATTTGTCAGATCCATTTTTGATAAAGGTAAATTCAATATCTGTGAAATTTCTAACAGTAAAATAAGCATAGCCGTTCTGATAAAAATGTGAGGGTTCAACTTTAACAGATCTTTTGATCAGAGGATCGATATGCTCCTTCCTTCCGACGAGTTTATTGAAGAAGAATGCGGCTGTACGACGGGCAAAAAGCGCTTCTTTTATCGACTCCTCAGATCTTTCCTTTGCAAAAACGAGTGTAAAAGGCCTTACAGGGTATTTATCCTGATCATAATAACTTTCGTAGAAATCGTGAACATCGGAATTCGCAAAGATGGTCAGGTTTTTTTCCATAGCCCACTGAATTGCTTCAGGATACCATTC
>JAFGXX010000244.1 GCA_016936435.1 Bacteroidales bacterium | reverse complement strand
GGAAAATACTTTTCAGAATCAGATGGAGCTTAACCTTTTAAAAGATATTGTCGTAATCTTTGCCCTGTCAACACTCGTGAATTTTGTGTTCACGAAATTCAGGATCCCGACAATTGCAGGTTATCTTCTTACAGGAATAATCGCAGGTCCATACCTGCTCTCTCTTGTTAACGACGCCCACAATATTGAATTACTCGCAGAGGTGGGAGTCATATTCCTTTTGTTCACCATAGGTATGGAGTTTTCACTGAAACATCTTCTGAAGATCAGGAGAATAGTCTTTCTCGGAGGATTGCTTCAGGTAACTATAACTGCAGTGGCGTTTTATGCGGCATCAAGGCTTTTCAACCTTGAATGGAAGGCCGCGCTCCTTTTTGGTTTTCTTATGGCCCTCAGCAGTTCAGCCCTTGTTTTGAAACTTCTTCAGGAAAGATCGGAGGTAACATCGAATTACGGCCGTACCATTCTGGGAATACTCATCTTTCAGGATCTTCTGCTTGCACCTTTGCTGCTGCTTACGGGCCTGCTTGCAGAAAGCTCTGCTAATATTACCAGAGAACTGCTGATACTTATTGTAAAGGTGATTTTCATACTTGGCATAGTGTATGTCGGCAACAAATGGCTCCTCCCCAGGTTGCTCCGGATTATTGCGATGACGAAGAACCAGGAACTTTTCATGATAAGCATTTTCCTTATCTGTTTTGCCATTGCTCTTGGCACATCAGAACTTGGGATGTCGCTTGCTTTCGGTGCTTTCCTGGCTGGTCTTATGATCTCCGAATCGGAATACAGTCATAATGTATTCGGAAATTTCTTTACTATAAAAGATGTTTTTGCAAGCTTCTTTTTCGTTTCGATCGGGATGCTGTTCGATATATCGTTTGTTGGCGATAACTGGCAGCTGGTTCTTCTGTGCGTAATTCTTGTTATTGTGATAAAAGCAATAATAGCAGGAGGAACAGGCTTCATACTTGGTCATACACTGAATGGGACAATACTTATAGGACTTGCGCTATCCCAGGTTGGAGAGTTCTCCTTCATTCTTGCCAGGTTAGGATTTGACAGGCAGCTTCTGCCTGATTTTTATTATCACCTCTTCCTTTCCGTAGCGGTTATAACAATGTCGCTTACCCCATTTTTGATGCTTTTTTCGCCGGCTATTGTAAAAATGATATCAAAGCTAAACCTGCCCCTCGTAATGAGGGAAGGCCTGTTCCCGCTCAAGGAGATCGATATACCCGATTTCAGTAAGCACCTGGTGATAATAGGAAAGGATCCCAGCGCCCTGAAACTCTCGCAGATGGCAACTAACAATAACCTGAGGCATATTTCTATCGTATTTGACCCGGTGGTCGCCCGCGAAAAAATGAACAAGGGCGAACTTGTTGTATATGGGGATGCAGTGAATGAACCTATTCTTAAAAAGGCACACGTCGATACAGCCGACATAGTAGTTGTGTCGGTTGGAAGCATAGTCCCGAGCCTTGCAATAATAGAGAAGATACGGCATCTTAACAACAGTGCCTATATACTTGTGAGGTCGACTCTGATAACCAATGTAGATCAGTTATATAAGGCCGGCGCCGATCAGGTGATACCCGAAAAGCTCGAGATTGCCATAGATCTTTTTAACAGGGTGCTTTTAAGAAGACTTGTACCCCAGAAAGAGGTGAATCGAATCATTACACATATAAGAAGTACAAGTCTGGGTGAATACAGCGACAAAGACACAATTCACCAGCCTTCGATATTAGATGAATTTGCTGATATAAATATTACGGCATTACATGTTGAAACCGGTTCTGAAGCAGACGGCAAGTCTCTTATTGAAATAGACCTGAGAAAGAAGACAGGTGTCACCCTGCTTGCAGTTAAAAGAGCCGGAAAGGTCCTGGAACATCCGCAACCCGGGACAATTCTCAGGGGAGGCGATATCGCATATGTCCTGGGAGATCCGGAACAGATAAATACTGCCTCCGAATTCTTTGGAAACAACACCGGAGTTGAAGAATAATGATGGGTTGGAGGTATGAAGTGGTTTTCCATATTTTTATTTTATCTTGGCAGGACGATGAACCAACTATGAAGAGAAAACTGACAATTTTAACAGGCTTTATACTGTTTGTCTTGTTCCTTGGTGTGGAAAACGCTGATTCGCAGGATGTTAACTGGGTTCGTTTCCGGGGGAATTCACAGAATGGTGTGGCGGAAAACAACAAGATACCGCTTGTATGGGGCGACAATACCATTAAATGGAAAACGGAGATCCACGACCGCGGACATTCTTCCCCGGTGGTATTTGATGACCAGGTATGGATTACCACAGCCACATCCGATGGAAGGGAATTATATGCTGTTTGTGCCGATTTTAACACAGGCAGGATTATTCATGATATAAAGGTCTTCACTCCCGATGACACTCAGAGAAAACACTCCCTTAATACTTATGCCACTCCAACTCCATGTATAGAAAAAGGGTCAGTGTATGTGCATTACGGGAGCATGGGAACGGCGTGCATAAATACCGGAACAGGGAAGGTGCTCTGGCAAAGAACTGACCTTAAATGTGAGCATGTGCAGGGTCCGGCTTCATCCCCCGTTCTCTGGAAGAATCTTGTCATACTTCATTTCGAGGGTACTGATGTAAGATATCTTATTGCACTTGATAAGAAAACGGGAACGACTGTATGGAGGACAGACAGGCCCGCAGAGCCTTACGAGTCTCTTACAGTGATTGGCAGAAAAGCCTATGTAACACCACTTCTTATCAGTATAAAGGGCAGGGATATGCTGATCTCAAACGGTTCGGCTATATGTGTTGCCTATGATCCCGCAAACGGCAGAGAGATATGGAGTGTGACAGGTGGCGCTGAATCAACTGTTTCAATGCCATTTACAGAAGATGGTATCGTATACTGGTATACCGGTCCTGTTCTGGGCGGCGACTCGCCAACCTATAACGAAATATTGGCAGTCAATCCTGTTGGCACCGGTGATATTACAGGAACAAACATCATCTGGAGAAAGCAATTTCCTCAGTCCACTAATCAGATGCTTACACCGGTTTTAAAGGACGGACTTATTTATACGGCCGACACAAGGCACAAAATGATGTGCCTCGATGCAAAAAATGGTGACCAGGTCTGGTCGACAAATGTAAAATCAAATTTCAATGCGTCGCCTTTGTTTATTGACGGTAATATATGGTTTTTCTCGGTCCGTGGTGAAGTACTGGTTCTTAAGGCGGGGAGGACTCATGAGCTTATTAATACCAATCAGCTTGATTCCGGAATATGGGCGACACCGGCTGTTCTGAGAAACTCCATAATTGTCAGGACGGAAAAGTATCTGTACCGTATTAGTAATTAATTGATTAGTAAACAAATACTCACTTCAATGATCAAATACCTGAATATTGTCTTCTTTCTTGTGATGATAGTGATGAACTATCTTGCCAACGCACTTCCTCTGAATAACAAGACGACCGGACAACTGTCAGATGCTCTTCCGAACTTGTTCGTTCCGGCAGGTCTGACTTTCTCTATTTGGGGAGTAATCTACCTTCTCATTGCAGTATTCTGCGTAGTGCAGTTTGCCGGATCAAATCAGGCTGCAATAAGCAGGATAGGCTGGTGGTTTGCAGCGTCATGCCTCTTAAACAGCCTCTGGATAGTAGCCTGGCATTATCAGAAACTGCCATTGTCGATGATAATCATGCTCGGGATGCTGCTCACACTCATTTATATCAATATGCAGATAAGGGACCTTCCATTCGGAGTGGTCAAGGCTGCGTTCGGCATCTACCTCGGGTGGATATGTATAGCCACCATTGCAAATGTCACAGCCCTGCTTGTACATTATAACTGGAGCGGCGGGGGGATATCGGAACAGACATGGACAATTATTATGATCAGTGCAGGTCTGCTGATAGCAGCAGTAACTCTTCTCCGGCTTCAGAATCCCTTTCTGGGGCTGGCTGTTGCATGGGCTTTCCTTGGTATCTGGATCAAACGACAGGAAGACTTTCGGGCCATAGCCATCACTGCCCTTGTGGCGATGATACTTGTTACGCTGATCACAATCTGGGGCTTTATCAGGAAAAAAACCGGAATTGTCAACTGATTTCGCCAGAGCCTGATGGAGACACGCATAGTTCTTACCCAGATAGCAATTCTGGCTGTTGTGGTGATAATCGGAGCCCTGGCAGCAAAATTCAAGGTATTCAATAATCAGTCGAAAGATGTCCTTTCGAAGGTGATCTTTAACATTTCCCTTCCCCTGATGCTGTTCACCAATTTCTTCAGACTGGAGGCTTCACCCAGGCTTGTTGTTAACAGTATAACAGTACTCCTTGTCACGACGGTAATTATTTTCTTCCTTCTTCTGGCAGGATGGCTGCTGACGAAGATTTTCAAAATACGGGGTGGCGAAGCTGCAATCTTTAAGGTGCATTCGATGTTCGGAAATACAATCTTCCTGGGTTTCCCTCTTATTCTTTCACTTTTTGGCGAAGAAGGCCTTCTTTATGCAAGTATGTTCCAGCTCGTCTCGAGCATCCTGATGTGGACTGTGGGAGTGGTGATCATGAATCAGGGCAATGGCGTATCATGGAAAAGGAGCCTCGTCAGGGTTGTAAATCCTAATACACTCGCTACTGTCATCGGCTTTGCTCTCTTTATGTTTTCATTCCGCCTGCCGGAGGTTCTACTCAAACCCATGTCGGAGCTTGGTTCTGCAAACACATGGTTATCAATGTTATACATTGGTGCAATGCTCTATTTCACCAACATGGGAGGCATGCTGAAAAGCAGGAATTACTACATCATGAGTTTCAGCAGGCTCATAATGATCCCCGCTCTGCTGATAACAGGTTTTTACCTTGCCGGAGCTCTTTTCGGCATTGTTCCCGACAAACTTGTTGCCTCAGTCGTGATCCTTGAAGCCTCCATGCCATGTATGGTTACAGTGGTGATAATGGCCAAAGAATTTGGGGCCGACGACTCCATTGCTGTTGGTAATGTATTCATATCAACACTGTTAAGTGTTGCCACTCTTCCGCTTGTTGTCATAGCCATAGCGAAATTTTTGTAGGGGGAAGCCCGGGTTTACTGTACTTAACATATTGCAAATAAAACTGGTATTAAAAAAAATAATTAAATCATGAAAATCAGACTACTTACACTGACAGCAGGTGTAATTCTGTTCCTGTGTTTTTCTTCAGCAGTTAATGCCCAGGAAGGAAAAATAACCGTGCCTGTTATCGTAAACGGAGAGGCGCAGAAGATACCTGCGTTTGAAGACCCTGAAAAGTGGATTAAACACGATCTCTGGGTTGAAACTGAATTTGACACCGACGGCGACGGGAAAAAAGACCGCATGCATGTTGATGTCACCCGTCCGGAGCAGACTGAAAGTCAGGGTCTGAAGTTGCCTGTTATCTATGAATCCAGTCCTTATTATGCCGGAACGGCTTCTCTTGGAAGACAGTATTTCTGGGATGTGAAGCAGGAACTCAATGAAGAATCTCCTCCCAGAACATCGGCTCCTCCCATAGTAAGACGCGGACAACGCCCGGTGATCTCGACATCGCAGATCAGGAACTGGCTGCCATACGGATTCATCGTGATCCATTCCTCGGCACCGGGGACAGGCCTTTCGCAGGGTTGTCCGACAGTGGGAACCCGCATTGAAGCTCTGGCTCCCAAAGCAGTCATCGACTGGCTTAACGGCAGGGCCAGAGGATACACCAGCCCCGACGGCACAGAAGAAGTAAAGGCTTACTGGGCAACAGGCAAAGTCGGTATGATAGGTACTTCCTACAACGGCACCATTCCTTTCTCAGCCGCCACCACAGGCGTTGAAGGCCTCGAGGCAATTATTCCCGTTGCCCCGAATAATTCCTATTATCATTATTACCGTTCCAACGGGCTGGTCAGAAGTCCGGGAGGATACCTCGGAGAAGATGCTGATGTGATATACGATTTTATACATTCAAATCCCGATAAGCGCGACTACTGCAACTGCAATGTAAGGGATAAGGTGATACTGGAGAATATCGACAGGAACACCGGCGACCTGAACAAATTCTGGGAGGAGCGCGACCTTATGAATTTCATCAAACCTTTCAGGGCGGCAGTGCTGATGGCTCACGGTTTCAACGACTGGAACGTGATGATAAGCCACAGTATAAGGTTTAAGGATGTTCTTGAAGAAAAGGGAGTTCCTGTGCAGGTGTATTTTCACCAGGGTGGTCATGGAGGTGAACCTCCCTTTACAATGATGAACAGATGGTTCACAAGGTATCTGTTTGGTGTTCAGAACGATGTGGAAAAAGATCCGAAGGCATGGATAGTAAGAGAAAACGAAGAAAGACTGAAGCCTGTGTCCTATGACGATTATCCCAATCCCGCAGCTAAGCCGGTTAAATTCTTCCTTACCTCAGGAGCTCCGAAGGCAGGGAAACTGGTAATGACCAAAGTGACGGGGCAGGGTAAGGAGACAATAACGGATAACGTATCTTTCAGCGGAAGTGTCCTTGCACAGGCCGAATGGACAGACCATCGCCTGCTGTTTGTCACAGAACCGCTCAGTGAAGCTGTTCACATATCCGGCACACCTTCAATCACGATACGGGCTTCAAGCGATAAAGCTGCAGTAAATCTTTCTGTGTGGATGGTATGTCTTCCATGGAATGCCAGAGCCAATGCACCGGTAACGGATAATATCATTACCCGCGGATGGGCCGATCTGCAGAATCATAAATCGCTGAAGAAGAGTGAACCTCTTGAACCGGGAAAATTCTACGAGATGACTTTCGACCTCGAACCTGATGATCAGATCATCCCTGCCGGGAAACAAATCGCACTGATGATCTTTTCGAGCGACAGGGAGTTCACCCTCTGGCCCGAACCCGGAACAAAACTTACCGTCGACCTGGATGCAACATCGATCACCATTCCGGTAGTGGGGGGAGCAATAAGCCACTGACGCTGGCTCGTGGCTCG
>JAFGXX010000243.1 GCA_016936435.1 Bacteroidales bacterium | reverse complement strand
TGACGGAGTCATTAAGATAAAGGGAAGAGGGCTTTTCTCGCATAAGACCAAACTTCCTGCGAAAGTTCTGGCCTGGCTTGATAATTACCTTGAAGATCCGGCTGAAACAACCGATGTGGTCGTCGCCTTTGAGTATCTCAATAGTTTCAGCACCAGGGTTTTAACATCCATTTTCCAGAAAGTAAAAAGCCTGGTTCTGAAAGAGAAGAAATTTGTAATTCACTGGTATTATGAATCAGATGATGAGGATATTTTCGAACGCGGAGAATATATTGCGTCGACTCTCGACATTCCCGTTCAGTTTGTCGTCATCAGTGATATAAGTACTATCTGAGCCTTCCTTTATTCGGACTTCCTGTTGAGTTTATTAATTTCTTTCTGCTGAGCAGTTATTATTTTTTCCATTTCAAGCATTTTGTCGTTCATCATAATTATCTGAAGCTGAAGGTTTTCTATTGTCTCCAGCGTTTCAAAAGCCATTCTTGTCATGTCCACGGTATTCCCGTTTTCTTCTTTCTCTTTTTCAGCTGAAGTTACCCAGGGAAGATGCTTCTTCCTGTCAAGAAAGTCTTTTACTTCTTCGACAGAAAGCAGTGGATAGTCATTCCCGAATACATAGTCGGGTTTGGAATATGCTGTGCCGTCAGCAGCTCCGTCAGTTCCGCCATAATAAACACTCGCTGTGGCCCTTATGCTGCCATCAACATCAAGATCATACTGTGGTTCCCATGTTTTAATACCCACCCTGTTCATTGAAGGATTGATTATGATATTTTCGTTAGCGGTGTTGCCCTGAATGACCAGACTTCCTCCTCCGAAAGAAAGATCGAGATAATCATCTGATCCTCCATCAGTTCTCATTGCTATCCAGTCGCCTGTCACCGTTTCGTTAAGACGAATTCGGTTACCGGCTACATCGAACTTGTAGGATGGTGACATGCCTACCCCGACATTACCGTTCTTGTAGACTTTGAATGTCGATGAGTTAATTACTTCAAAGTCACCGTTTATTCTGACCATGTCATTGTCCATCTCGCCATAAATCAGTGAGCCCTGGCCTATATGAAGCCTGTTGGAACCTGTTTCTCCATTTCCCGCCTGGTAACCGATCATTACGTTCCTGTTGCCTGTGGAGTTGGATATGCCTGCTTCCCTCCCGATAATGACATTCTGATTACCCGTTGTATTGTTGACACCCGCCAGGTCGCCAATCAATACGTTCATATAACCTGTGGAATTAATATAACCTACGCCTGTGCTGATGAACACATTGCTATAGCCTGTGGAATTTGCTTCGCCGGCTCTGTAACCCAGGAAAACATTTCCGCCTCCCGAAGCATCATTCATCCCTGCCCTGCTGCCAATAAAAATGTTATTGGCTCCTGATGTATGGTTCTGTCCTGCAAGATATCCGATAAACACATTGTCGGGAGGTGACTGATTCTTTTCGCCGGCCAGGTTTCCTATAAAAACGTTGCTGCAGCCGGAGGTGTTTGATTTACCTGCCTCATTGCCGAGAAATACATTCCATGCGCCATTGATATTTGACTGGCCTGCCTGATAACCCATAAAAGCATTGTAACTACCTGTGGTGTTGAGTCTTCCGCTTTCGTTTCCTATGAATGTGTTATTACTTGCAGTATTTTTGTTTCCTGCCAGATTGCCGATAAATACGTTATAACCACCGTTTGCGTTGGATTCTCCTGCCTTGTAACCCAGGAAGGTATTTCCTGCAGCGTCGAGGCTTGAATATCCCGACATGTATCCCAGGTAGATATTGTATTTTCCACTGGTGTTAGAATAACCGGCATTAGTTCCGAGGAAGACATTGTTTGATCCTTCAGTATTGTTGTAGCCTGCCTGGTATCCAATGAAGTTGTTGTAATCACCGATGCTGTTCAGATATCCTGCCCAGAAACCGATGAAAGTATTCTGCGAACCTGTTGTGTTGCTTGTTCCGCTGTAGCTGCCGAAAAATGAATTACTCTCTCCTGTGGTATTGTTATACCCGGCCTTGTAACCGGCAAAGGAGTTGAAGCTTCCGGTTGTGTTGTTGTAACCTGCCTGGTAGCCGAGGAACAGGTTGCTGTTCCCTGTACTGTTCATGAAGCCGCTCTGGTAGCCAAGAAAAGCATTGCTTGCACCTTCTGTAATATTACGGCCGCTCTGGAATCCCAGAATTGAATTGAACATTCCGGTCGAAAGATTCAGCCCGCTCTCATGGCCGATAAAATAATTCTGACGTGTAATATTCATGAAGACAGGAGTTTCTGCCTTGGTGGCATCAAAACCGCCTACCGCAAAACCTCCCTTAACTCCTTTGTCCGGGTTGTCATTTACAAACACCGTAGTGTTGTCGTCATTCACTTCAAGATAATTCTGTATCGTCCCTTTTGTCAGATCGTAGCCTCCCACTGCAAATCCACCCTTGAGCCCTTTAGTCAGGGTATTTGAATCGAGCCAGAACCTTACACTGTCCTTCCCCACGAACATATATTTCGTCGATTCTGCCTTGTCTGTGCCGAAGCCTCCCACGGCAAAACCTCCCTTAAGGCCTTTGGCATCACCGTCGGAAACATAGATTCTCACTCCCTCGTTATAAACCGCAAAGACGGTCTGCCCGCTTTTGTTCTTAACCTCAAAAAGCGATTCTTCCATACTGTCTGTCTCACCCGTTACTGTTAATTTTGTAACAGAACCTGCAAGATTTTCTGCCACAAGTGAGTACGGAACAGACCACAATCTTGAAATGCCCATGGTTTTCCATCCTCCGTAGTCGATCTCTGTTTTAATAAATTTAGGGCTGACACTCCAGTCGATGTCGCTGAATGAGGCCAGTGTTGATGCAGCCTGCCGTGCTCCTTTACCGGGGATCAGGCTTATGATGCCCAGATTGTTTGAAACAACATCCTGGTGAAGTTCCTGCCAGAGTATCGTTCCGCCAAGAGAGTCGGTCTGAAAAGTAATACGGACCGGCAGCGCAGTATTCAAAAGAGATGTTCCTGTGGCATCACGGGCCACAGCCTGGTAATTAAATCCCTGAGGGATCTGGGCTTCACATTTATAAATGTTAAATGCAAAATGCAAAATGCAAAATACAGAAAACAGACGGGTGAAAGGGGAGAATTTTGCTTTCATAAGAATCTGATTTTATGAAAAAATAAGGAACCTGATTCCTCAAAGTTACTAAAATCATTAATACAAATCAACAGACTGTATAAATATGAATCGACAGGAAATTGATTTTGGAGAGAACAAAATGTAACTTTGATGAATAAGGTTAAATCTGAAACAGATTTTTGCTTTGTTTAATTATTGAAGGAGTTATGAAAACTAAATCAAACATAAAAAGTTACTGTTTATTGACGGTCCTGATTATAATTTCCTGTTTTTTCTGTAATGCTCAGGAAGATCCTCTGATATCGGGGAAGCTCAGGCTGATGGCGGCTAAAGAGAGTGCCGACAAGGATTCAGTAAATCTGGCTTTAAATCAGGCGATTGCGTATTTCAATAAAGAACTGGAGGTTTTTCAGGACTCACCGGAGGCTTACACAGGCAGGGGAGAAGCAAAACTAATGCTGGGTGATTTGCGGGGAGCGATTGCCGACTGCCGTAAGGCCACAGAAATTGAGCGGGAAAATATAAGAGCCTATATTATCAGGGGACAGGCTGAAGCGGAACTGGGTGATTACAGATCAGCCTTAAGGGAGTTTGACATGGCAATAAACCTGAATCCGCATCATGATAATGTAAACCTCACATATTTCTACAGAGGAAATGCAAAGAGTGATTCGGGGAATGACCCTGCTGCAATTATTGATTACAGCCTGTCGCTCGAAATAATCCCTTTTGCCCCGGCTTATTACAGGCGGGGTATGGCAAAAATGAACCTCGCCGACAGAAGGGGGGCCTGTGCCGACTGGAGCAAGGCTAAAGAACTTGGAATGCCTGAGGCGGATACCCTGCTTAACAAAAATTGCAGGCAGTCGACAATTCCGGAACCTTTCCGCTGACCTGAACAAAGCCGGGTCTTTTTACTTGTTGCGGTTTACCTGGATCCTTGCTGAGACCGGGATCCCGTTATCTGTCATTCCCTCGACAGTCAGAACGATCTCAGAGTTTTTGTCTGAGTTGAAAAACCGGATTTTACAATCACTTCCGGGATTGATCGTAATATCAGGTTCCCAGTGAAGTGTCCTGCGGGTATCAGGCATTGATTCGTCGGGATTTGCGGATGAGTGGACCTGTGAATAGAAGATCCTGGGTTCGTCGAAGCCCCTTACATTCATGCTTGCAGTATGGGTCAGGTTTGCTGCTGCATCATAATTATAATCACCTGATCGGGTGATTATGTTTATTATCCCGTTTGCCCCTCTCGAACCAAAGGGACTCGACCATTTCAGGACATCTATCCTGTCGATCTGACTTGGAGGGATATTCCCTATTTCAGTCGGGTCTGACATTGGAATCCCGTCTCTCAGTACAAGCGGGATCTGCCCCCTGACCGTTACCAGTCCAAGATCAGGGTGTATCTCAACTCCGGGGATCCTGCCTGCGATAACCTGGAAGATATCAGGATAAAGCTGCATGGCAGGTGTAATTATCAGTTCATGGTCAGGTTTGCCGTACATCGTCCTTCCCGACACTATCCTCGACGTCTGTGCCGTAACTGGTGATCTTCCCACTATGACCACCTCTCCTATGTCTATAGTGTCACTGAGTCTGTATTTCTTTCGTATCGAATTCTGAAGGATTGCTTCTTCCCTGACCATGCTATAGCGTGATGGCATAAGTACTATCCTGTCGGCTATTTCGAAAGACACACCGGCCGGGGAATAGTAAATTGAATCGAGATATATCCAGCCGAATAATCTTTCTTCTTTGGTTGCCACTGATGCCAGGATCCTTGCCTTGCCGTTAATTTCAACACCTCCGACTTTAAAAATACCTGACGAATCAGCCATGGTTGTAAGGAAGAGGGATGCCTTCTCGTCAAAGACAGCGATGTTGATCTTTGCTCCCGGGAAAGGTTTGTTACGGGAGTTTCTTTTTACCGCTCCTGAAATTGTAAAACCTATTTCATGACTGAAAGTAGCATTGTCCTGATACTTCCATCTGAAGTCGCGCCACCCCTGTGTCATAAGAAGAAGATCGAGATTCTGAAACCGCATGATGTTTGAATGATTGAAATACCATGTGGGATCTTCAATTTCACCGTGCACATCTGATTCAAGAAGGAACCAGGATGAAATCGATGTCGCGGAGCTCTCCTGATCTGTTATGGACGCTTTTTCGGCGGCCGAAAGGGAAAGATGCGATCTGATCAGATTCTTATTCTCTCCTTCAGGGCGGACAGTTACATTTATCGGTTCACGGGTCTTATATTGCTGCTTATCAGTGTATATACCAACGGTTAAATCAGGATTCTTCTCATAATAGACGAGCCTCTCGCAGAGAGGGAGTTCGTCAATGGTCAGAAGTGTGATCCGGATAATGCCTTCAGGGAAATCGCCGACAGGTATTATGTAGTTATTCACCGGCTTATCAGCTTTCACCTGCAGCATCTTGTTAAGAAGGTTTCGCGAAGAGAACCTTATCAGCAGATCTTTTTCATCCAGGTTATTATATGTGCTTTCGTTGGTCTGTATCCTGACAAGAAGCCTGTTTTCCGGCATCACTGAAGAGTGAAGAGTAAAACCGGCGCTGAAACTGCCGGGGATCGGAGCCCTGTAACCGATTCCGTCGTGACCTTCGAAGACAGCATAATAATCAAGTCCATGTGCCGGCCTGAGGATGAAATATCCCATACCCCTGTGAAAACTTTCAAAGCTGGTAATCAGGTTCCCTGACGATGAGTATACTTTTCCGGTCACATCGCAACCTTTGCCGGCTGCGTCGGTAGCTTTGAACGCAACTATCGAGGGGACACTGTCGATCAGGGAACCACCTTCGGGGAAAAATTTGATATATATCTGGTCTTCAATATATATAGTGCTGTCAGACAGTCCGTTACCGTTGTCTTCCGGATTTATAATTATGATTTCCCTGTTGAAGAAGAAGGCTTCATCGAAATTTCTCATAAAGTTGGTGTATGCTCTTATCCGGTAGCGACCGGAAGGCAGTGAACCGGGAAGACTGAAATCGCCATTTCCCAGGCCATTGAGTATCCTCACGGTTCTGCTTGCTATTATTTGTGCCCCGGGGGAGATCAGTTCAACATGGAGGTTATTTGTATTTGGAGAAAGGTTATTGGTAAGGGCGTCGATAACGTAGGCCTTGAACCAGATGTCGTCGCCTGTTTCATACATGTTACGGTCGATGTGCAGGTATACTTTTTCGGCCAATTGGGATTGAGCCGAAGCATCATAATTCCGGATCAGGCTGAGATGGATTGATATGAAGAGAAAAATAACTATCGTCCTCATTTACGTGGTTAATTGATCGAATGTACTGTCATTATTGTTCTACCGGAATCTGTGAAGAGTTTTGCTTATTTGACAAACCGGGATGGAATTTTATTCAATTATTATTTTTTTTACAGTTGCCCCTCTGTTTGTAGTAAGCTTCACGAAGTAAATGCCTCTATACTGTGTATTCAAAATAACAGATAACCTTGTCTGATTCATCAGTGATGTGTAAACAGTTCTTCCTGTTAAATCCGTAATTTCAACTTTCCTGATATCTTCACCCTCTACAATAAACTGTCCAGCCGACGGATTCGGGTAAATATAGATATGTTCACGGTATTCGGTTTCATTTACAGCGGTAAGGCCGGATCTTAATTTTGTAACATGTGAATTTTTGAGCGTATTGTCGACAGAATACCCTGTGACTTTCAGCCATATTTTCTTTTCTTCCGCCAGAGGGCGTGTGTCCCAGAAATAAAATGTGTCTGCGACATTTGTCATTACCGGCAAAAATGTTTCCAGACTGTCGATACTATATTCCAGGTTGTACTTCAGAGGGTTCCCGTCATCAGGGTTATTGAGTTTCCATATTAATAAAGATGAAGCACTTCCAAGGTCAGTGGTGTCTGTTACGGTGATATCCGGTTTTTCGTAAGAATGTAATAACTCTGCGAATCCGGATCCTGTAACAGCAATGCCATTGACTGTTCCTGTTACATTCAGCGAACCTTCGTAAAACCTGAAGGGCAGGCTGACCTCGCAGTAGGGGTGAAGAGCTGAAACAAGAATATCGACATCATTTAAAGGAGATGTTATTCTCCATTCCTGCGACCAGCACTTCAGGCTATCGGGCATATAGCGGTATTTCAGGCGCCTGATCTGAAAGTCAGAAGTTGTGTACTGGCTGGTCTCACTGACGTAAGCTGAAAGAAGACGGTATTTGATATTATCAGGAATTTCATCACTGGCGTTAAACAGGTTATACACGTTTAAATCCATTCCATTGGAAAGCTGAATGCAGAACCACTCATATTCCTGTCCGTTTGAGGGATTGAAGGTACCGTACTGTCTGTCGATCCATGATGATCCGCTTACATTTTCGGTAATGCCGTTTAGCGTTATTGTTCCGGTCACTGCATTTCCTGTCTGGGAATAGTAGTAGGTATAATCGGTAGCGCCCTGATAAAAGAATCCGCTGTCGGCAAGGATAAGAGGTGGTTTAAGGGCATTGTATTCCAGCCTTAGCGATCTTCCGGGAGAAGCTGCAGATAGTTCATACTCAAAAGGCAGGGATTTCCCCCGGGCATCTGTTTTATTGTGCCAGGTCTCAGTTCCGCCCTGAAATATCTGTGCTTCGATGTTTAAACTGTCAGTTGCGAGGATATTGTAATTAAGTGCCTGTGATTCGTTATAGAATAATCCCAGGTCATCATCGCTGATATTGAAGATCCTGAATCCGTCAAAAATGCTCAGCGGACTATAAAAATAGCTGAGCATATAGCTGTAATGTTTCCCTGTTGTGAGGCCTGTAAGATGTCCGCTGGTGTACCACCATTCTGTTGGTTCTGAGGGATGTCTGCCTTCATCAGCAGGAAAGGAAAGAAGGCTCCCTGCAGGTTTATAGGGATAGATCTTCCAGTCCTGAGCAGAAGCAGACAGGCTTGTCACAAATAATAAAATCAGGATTATCAGTCTTTTCATTTTAAATTTCATTGGGGCCGGGTTTCAGTCTTTAATACAGCGGACTGATGCCCCGCAATGTTTTTCATTGAGAATATTGCTCAGAATATCGCTGTCATTGTACCATATTTCAAAACTACGGGATGAGCCGGCATTGTACTCTGTTGCAGACCAGAAACTGACTTTGTCTCCGCTCCCGAGATAGCTTGTAGTTTTACGCACACCTATGGGCAAAGCCGTAAATCCGCTGCTGTTGTTGGTAGTCATGTCGTTTCCCGGGGTTCCTGGTGTGTTTGAAATTTTCCATTCGCTTTCAGAGGCCATGGCTTTGGCAATGTCGCCTCCACTGCCCCCATAGCCGTAATTTTTACTAATCAGGTAATTAACCAAAGTGGTCCATTCAGCGTGTGATGGCACATGCCATCCTGTGGGACATAAACCGCGGCTGTCAGTCACTGTGTACCAGGTGTATAGTCTGCCTTTTGTTGTTGCATTCTGTTCAACGCCATATGGAGGCCACTGGTATTTGGGTGCAATTTCGCCTGAAATATCTTTATTATGAGGGTATGTGGTTCCTATGGTATCACCATTGGCGTATTTTGTTGTTCTCAGGTTCTGAAGGAGCCAGGTCTGGCTTCCGAAGGTGATGGTATCATAGCCGTTCCCGTCGATGTCGCTAACAGGAAAGACAGGTGGGGCTTCATCTTTGGAACATGAATAGATTGCGAGGAGCAGGAAAAATGCTCCGGGAATCAGGAAGGATGATTTCGATAAATTCATTTCAGTATGATTATGCCGGTTGTACCAGGTCAAATTTACTCAGTAAACAGGTTAAAGTCAAATATTTTGACCTGTAGTGATATCTTTTCTGGAGTGTTTACAGGAGGGAATTATTTAAAAGACAAAAAATATTAAGCTTTGGAATTAAAATAAAAAGCCCTCCTTCGCTGAAGCTACGGAGGGCGAGGGTGGAGATTAGGGGAATCGAACCCCTGACCTTTAGACTGCCAGTCTAACGCTCTAGCCAACTGAGCTAAACCCCCATACTAAAAAGAACAAAATCAAAGGGTCTAATGCTCTAGCCTCCCGATATCTATCGGGATGAGCTAAACCCCCATTTGGTCGACGCAAAGGTATAAAATATTTTATAATTTATTTAACACTGCCATTTACGGATCAATTTTGCCGGGATAAGGCTATTTCGTAATTTTGCGACTCGTAAACGGCACTAAAATTGTCATTTCCTGATGTTGAAGGGTTTACTCTGAATAAATATTGATGCGAAAGGATCACCAAAATATACCGGGCTTCGACGAGATTGTATTTGAATCGCGGAACAAAGAATACGGGGCATATCTGCTTCGGAAAAAATATCCGCGGGCCCTTCTGGCAGGTATCATTATATCGCTGTTTATAGGTTCGGCATCGGTACTGCTCCCCTTTTTCATCGAACCATCCGATGAATTCATCATTGCAGGAGGAGGCCGGTATGTTACCGTCGAGATGGAAGAGCTTTCTCCTCCTGAAGATTTGATATATGTGCTGCCACCGCCGCCGCCGCCGCCGGAGACAAACAGATCGGAAGAAATAGCTAAGTATACAGTTCCGGTTATTGTAGATACCCTGCTCTCAATGGAACCTGAACTTGCAACGATTGCCGAAGCCCTGGAACAACCCGACGAAATATCAGATATTGAAGTATACAGTAACGGCATTGGCGACGAAATTCTTATGGGAGACGGAAGTGCCGAAGGAGAACCAGCTTTCTTCCTCGTCGAGGTGATGCCTACCTTCAGGGGAGGAGGTCTTGAAAAGTTCCGTGAATGGGTTAACAAGAGAACCAACTATCCTCAGGCAGCCGTCGATGCAAAGATCAGAGGTACTGTCCACCTGACATTTGTTGTAGAAAAAGACGGCTCGGTAAGCAATGTCACAGTACTTAAAGGAGTCCATCCCCTGCTCGATAATGAGGCCGTTAAAGCCATCTCGGAATCACCCAAATGGACCCCGGGGCTACAGCGCGGACAGCCGGTACGGGTCAGATACCAGATCCCCATGAGCTTCGTGTTATGAACATAAGAAACAGTAATTGTGAATATTATACTTGTCGGTTTTTTTGTTTTATTTGTAACTTTGGTTCCGAAAATCCCAAAAAAATGAAAAATCTTATTATCCCAACCCTGATCTCTGTCCTCATGTTTGCAGGATGCGGTTCATCAAAGAAGCACCTGGAAAGAGGAAATTATGATTCGGCAATTGCCACAGCCGTTAAGGAACTGCGCAAGAATCCCGACAATGAGAAGCAGATCGCCACTCTCGAACGATCCTATACGATTGTGAACGAACAGGACAATGAAAGGATCAGATTCCTGAAAATGGAAGGACTTCCCCAGAACTGGGATGAGATCTACCAGATATATAAACGTATGAGTGACAGGCAATCGATGGTGAGGACAGTTCTTCCCCTCAATATAGGGAACAGAAGCATCAGCTTCACTTATGTCGACTATATGGCCGAAATGATAGCAGCAAAACGTAAATCAGCCGATTTTTACTACGCCCACGGTAACGAACTGATGAAAGCAGGACTGAAAGATTCATACCGGCAGGCATTCTATGAATACGTAAGGGCAAAGGAATATGTCGGCGACTATGAAGGTATTGATGAGAAGATAATGGAATCAAAAACTCTGGGTATGAGCAGGGTATTTGTCTCATTAAAGAATTCCACGCCCATAATATTCCCAGTGGAATTTGAAGAAGACCTTCTGATGGTTGACCTGCAGTCGCTTAACAGCGAATGGGTTGAGTATCATGCGGAAAACCTGGATCCTGACACTGAATATGATTATTTCATAACAGTGAATATCAGAAACATTGCAGTAAGTCCCGACCAGACTGCCCAGCGCGACTCCGTTGTCAAAAAAGAAGTCGAAGACGGATTTACATACCAGCTCGACAGCAGGGGCAATGTTATGAAGGATACTTCCGGCAACGACATCAAAATAGTCAAATACAAAACACTTCAGTGTGCTCTTATATCCACCCTTCAGACTAAATCGTGCTCCATGGAAGGCGATATTGAGGTGATCCAGATGAAACCGACCAGGGCGGTGATAAAAAAAGACCCCGTCGGTGCGCAGTCCATCTTTGAACATACTTCAGCCAGGGCCGTTGGCGACGTGGGAGCTCTGAACCCCTCACAGCTTGAACGCACAAAAGCCACCATCATACCTTTCCCTTCCGATATAGAGATGGTAATGAGATGTTCTGACGCTCTTAAAAATGCAATCAGAGGCTCTCTTCAGAGTAACAGGAGACTGATAAATTAATGATCGACACTTCAGTTTCTGTTGAGAGAGTAGTTCTTGTCGGGATCAATTATCCCTCCCGGGAAGAACAGGAAACAGAAGATTTTATTGACGAACTTGCGTTTCTTGCGGAGACTGCCGGAGCCTTCCCCGTTAAAAGATTTATCCAGAAACTTGATATGCCCGACCCGCGTACTTTCGTGGGTTCGGGTAAAATAGAAGAAATTGCGCGTTTCATAGCGGAAAATAATATCGGCCTGGCAATATTTGACGATGAACTTTCTCCGGGCCAGATAAGGAATATAGAGAGGGAACTCGGATGCAGAATACTCGACAGGACAACGCTGATCCTCGACATTTTCGCAAAGCGTGCCCGTACATCCTACGCCAGGACTCAGGTTGAACTTGCCCAGTACCAGTATCTTCTGCCCAGACTTGCCGGTATGTGGACTCACCTCGAACGGCAACGTGGAGGTATTGGTCTCAGAGGTCCCGGCGAAACAGAAATCGAGACAGACAGAAGGATCATCAGGGATAAGATAGCTCTTCTTAAAAAACAACTTAAGAAGATCGACGTCCAGATGGCTACACAGCGCAAGCACAGAGGCAAAATGGTTCGGGTTTCTCTCGTTGGTTATACCAACGTGGGCAAATCCACAATAATGAACATGCTGTCAAAATCGGACGTCTTTGCCGAAAACAAGCTTTTTGCCACGCTCGATACCACTGTCCGGAAAATGGTGATAGAAAATCTTCCATTTTTATTATCCGATACGGTAGGCTTCATCAGGAAACTGCCGCATCATCTTATCGAATCGTTCAAGTCGACACTCGACGAGGTCAGGGAAGCCGACCTGCTGATCCATGTTGTTGATATTTCACATCCCGGGTTCGAGGAACAGAAAAAAATAGTTGAACAGACCCTGTATGAATTAAAATCAGCAGAAAAACCGGTTATCATTGTCTTTAACAAGATAGATGCATTTTCTTATATCATCAGGGATGAATATGATCTTGAACCGATGAAGAGGGAGAACTACTCACTCGACGACCTGAAAAAAACCTGGATGGCAAACCATGGCACTAATCCTGTAGTGTTTATTTCGGCAATAACAGGAGAAAATACCGAAGAATTCAAAAAGATACTGTACATGGAGGTAAAGAAGATACATACCACACGCTATCCCTACAATGATTTTCTCTACTGATCAGGAAAGGACATCTCTGCTTTCGGACTGAAAGGTGCCTGCCTGAAATGCACTCCTGAGAAAAAGAAATTAGCAAGTCAGTGAATACTGCTACTCAGAAATACCACGATTATTTTAAATAAGGCTGGCAGCAACCATATATTCAGCAATTTCTACCGCATTGGTTGCAGCTCCCTTGCGAATGTTATCTGAAACCACCCAGAGGTTGAGGCATTTTTCTCTTGAAAGATCCCTTCTTATCCTCCCGACAAAAACTTCATCCCTGTTATGCGACATGAGCGGCATAGGATATTTATTCGAAGCCGGATCATCATATACCACATTCCCGGGGAAACCTGATATCAGTGTTTTAACATCTTCGATATCAAATTCTTTCTCAAATTCCACATTCACTGCTTCCGAATGTCCTCCCACAACAGGTATCCTTACAACCGTGGCAGTGACCATTATGGTCTGATCTTCAAGTATCTTTCGTGTTTCGTCAATCAGCTTCTGTTCTTCGGTAGTGTAGCCATCGGGTTGAAAGGAGCCCCCGTGGGGAAAGCAGTTCATGTCGATGGGATGAGCATAGGCCATTTCACCCTTTATCCCTTTTCTTTCATTTTCCATCTGGGCCACAGCCTTCACTCCTGTTCCTGTTACCGACTGGTATGTTGCAACGACTAATCTTTTTATTTTATATTTCCTGTGAAGGGGAGCCAGGGCCATTACCATCTGTATCGTTGAACAGTTCGGGTTGGCAATTATCCTGTCGCCTTTTTTTATAGCGTGAATATTGATCTGGGGTACTACAAGCGGAACCTCTTTGTGCATCCTCCAGTATGATGAATTGTCAATTACTACAGTACCGTTTCCGGCAAATTTCGGAGCCCAGTCCCTTGATATTGAAGCGCCGGCAGAAAAAATTGCAAACATGGGTTTTGCATCGACAGCATCCTGAACACTTACCACCCTGACCGGTTTACCCCTGAAAATGATTTCCTTACCAACTGACTTTTCCGATGCTGCAGGAATAAGTTCAGTAACAGGGAAATTTCTTTCTTCAAGGACTTTGATCATTGTGCGGCCTACCATTCCGGTTGCACCAACTACTGCTGTCTTCATTTTCTGAGTTTTGATTTTTAAGAAATATTGATTAAATTTACTATGTTAAAAAACGGTCAAAAATAACGTTTTTTTTACTTTCCGTCCCGCTGCATGGAAAAAGTTGTATTGTTGCTTCTGCTGCTGCCTTATCCGGTATTGTGCCAGATATCCGATGACTTTGAGTCAGGCTCCCTTGATTCTTGGATTGAAGGTGCAACGGGACGATGGCAGGCTGATTCCACACAAAGCATCTCCGGCAGCTATTCTCTTCATCATGTTTTCGACAACAATTCGGGTGCTTCCGACTGTATAGGGCTGCAGCTTACCGATCTTCATCCTTACGAAGGTAATACCAGATGGAGCTTCTCCATAAGACACGGATGTGATCCGTCTTCTTCCAACAGCTGGGCTCTGTTCCTGCTGTCGGACACCGATCCGGGTAATTTTAATAACGGGGCTGAAGTTAGCGGATTTGCTGCCGGAGTGAATCTTGCCGGCTACGACGATACTCTGAGGATATGGAAGGTGATCGGAGGAAAGGCCTCCTCTGTTACCGTATGCCCTCTTAACTGGCAAAATGATTTCGGAGCAGATGCTTCGCTGAAAATAATTGCAGAAAGAAGACAGGATGGTATCTGGACTCTTGAAGTATACGAAGAAGAAGGGACATTGATGGCCTCAGGGTCAGGGTTTGATCCCGAACCGTTTAACGGGGTCTGGATGGTTCTGAATTACAGGTACACATCCACGCGCGACAGGCTTCTTTGGTTCGACGATGTAAAGGTTGAGGGAATCTTTTATGAAGATAATACAGCTCCCCGGATAACAGGAACACGTGTAACAGGATATCAAACCCTGGAGATAAGCTTCAGCGAAGACCTTACAGATGATGTAATTAATCCGTCACTGTTTTCTCTTAATGCTGATAATTTGATGCCTGAAGAGATAATAATTATCAGACCGGGCGTGATCTCAGTCCGTTTTCCGGAAAGGTTTCAGAATAAGACAATGAACATGTTAAAGATCAGTCAGTTATGTGATCGTTACGGGAACTGTACAACAAACGCCGAAACTGAATTCCTTCCCGTCTGGGCTGAAGCGGGCGATGTGATAATCTCTGAAATAATGGCCGATCCGCTTCCCCGGGTAGCGCTTCCCGAGGCTGAATATGTTGAAATATTCAACAGAAGCAACTGGGATTATGACATCTCCGGATGGAGCCTTGGAACTGAAAACCAGAGATATCCTCTGGCTCCTGTAATAATTGGAGCCGGGGAGTATCTTGTTCTATGCTCACAATCCTGTGTAAATGATTTTCTGCAATTTGGGAAAGTTATGGGATTAAAGTCGTTTCCGGCACTTAGCGATGCCGGAAGGATAGTCTTTCTGTCAGATTCATCAGACAATCTTATTCATGGGATAGAATATTCTGCAGAATGGTATGGTAATAAACTGAAAGAAGGTGGAGGCTGGTCGCTCGAGATGACCGATACCGGCTATCCCTTTCATACCGGTGATAACTGGAAAGCCTCGGTGTCGGTTACAGGTGGTACCCCTGGTGGTCCAAATTCCTCACCAGGCGTAAACATGGATCAGGTTTTCATTGGACTTGAAAATGTCTTTCCCGGTGATAAAAACAGCCTCGACCTTTTGTTTTCCGAAACGGTTTTTGGCCTGGCAGGAGAACAGGGGAAAATTATCATCGAAGGAAGCAGTGTAACGTCTGTCACTGTTACTGATCCCCTGCAAAGAAAGTATAAGGCTATACTGAATGAGCCTCTTGCCACTGGAATGGAGTATTATCTCCTGCTGGCCGGCGACATCAGTGATTTTGCTGGTAATGAAATTATGAAGCGATCATTACGCTTTGGTATCCCGGAAACTCCCGAAAAAGATGATATAGTGTTTAACGAACTGCTTTTCAATCCATTAGCAGATGACCCTGATTATATTGAATTCGTAAATGTTTCGGGAAAAACTTTTGACGCATCAGGGCTGTGGCTTGTTTCTGTTTCGGTTGTTTCAGGCGACACTTCCACTGTGTCGGTCGTTTCTGAGATGCCTGTGTGCATTCTACCGGGAGGATTTTATGTGACGACCACAGATCCGTCAAAGGTAATTAACAGGTATTTTTCGTCGGTGGAAGATAACATTTATGTTTGTCAGACCTTGCCGTCGATGCCCGATGATAAAGGACACCTGCTGCTTCTCAACAATGAGAGGAAGATCCTGGATGAGGTAATATATACTGAAAAAATGCATTATACTTTGCTTTCGGGGAATGAAGGTGTTGCCCTGGAGAAAGTCAGGCCTGAGCTGGCGTCAGGTGAAAGTATTAACTGGCATTCTGCATCGGAGAGTTCAGGGTGGGGGACTCCGGGTACTGAAAATTCTGTTTTCAGCCTGTCGCCCTTCGCCGGAGAGGCTGTAAGCTTGTCGTCGGGCCGGATCACTCCCAACAATGATGGTGTTGAGGATGTACTGGTAATTGAGCTCGATCCGGCAGGAGCAGGGAATGTTGTTACTGTTACCGTATTTGATGAAGGGGGCGGGTTTATAAGAAGGGTAAAGGAAAATTTTCTTGCGGGAGAGAAGGCATCAATAGTATGGGATGCTGCGGGTGATGATGGCTCGCTTGTCAGGAGGGGGGTTTATATAATCCTGATCGAGATGTTTGACACCTCAGGAAAGAGAAATACATGGAAGCGGGTTTGTACTGTAATAAGGTAATTAAAAGTACAGAAGGTCCGGAGTGCCTTCTGAGTGTGCCGAAGCTTTGGGAAGGTTCAATCATCTTTCAGGATCCCCTCCCTTGGGGTAGTATTAGTAAGGATCCCCTCCCGGGGCAGTATGTATAAGGATCCCCTCCCGGGGGGTAGTATGTATAAGAATCCCCTCCTGGGAGGGGTTAGGGGTGGGTAAAAAAATAGAATATGTCCGGAAAGCGC
>JAFGXX010000049.1 GCA_016936435.1 Bacteroidales bacterium | reverse complement strand
GCAGGGCGGCGTAGACGCGCTGGTCTCAAACACCAGTGGTAGTGATACTGTGCCGGTTCGATCCCGGCTCCGGGTACTGCGTCCTCCCAAGCCTTGGCGCAGGAGGACTGAAAAAGAGCGAGAGCGAGCACTCTCGTTCTTTTTCCTCACACTCACACTCACACTTCAAAGCCCTTCATATGTTCAGGATTATTTTTAATTTAGCTGAGTATCACTGCAAGTTTATTTCAATCGTATTAAGTTAAAAGTGATGTAATTATGTTTAAAAAAAATTTCGTCTTCACCGGAATTATTTTACTTGCTTATGGTTGCTGTGTAAATGACAGCCGTTTACCAGAAAAGACAGAGGTAAAGGAAATCATGGCATTGGTTTGTGATTACGAGTTAAAAAATACTCACCTTGCCGATAACTGGCAACGATTTATTTTGAATTCCTGGATTCCATCATCATTTTATCCGGGACTTATGGCTCAGTACAGGGTGTCCGGCGATGAAAAATATCTGACAGTAGCAAAACAATGGGGCGAGGCTAATAAATGGAAGCTTGCTCCCCGCTTTCGTCATGCCGATGATCATTTATGTGGAAGTACCTATCTCGATTTATATGAAATTGAAAAGGAACCTTACATGATTAACCCCACGAAAGAACAGTTTGATTCAATTCTGGCAACAAATACCATGAGTGGAAGAGAAGACTGGAAATGGGCAGATGCACTCTTTATGGCTCCCCCAACCTGGGCAAAGCTGGGTAGGATAACAGGAGACAGGAGATATTTTGATTTCCTGAATTCTCAATTTTTTGATGCGATCATACCTATATATGACAAAGAGGAATTTTTGTTTTATCGCGACACCCGTTTTATTGAAGAACGTTCTGCAAACGGGAAAAAGGTTTTCTGGTCCAGGGGCAATGGATGGGTTGTTGCTGCGCTCCCCCGTATACTGGATAACCTGGAACCCAATGATCCTTACAGGGAAAAATATGAAAAATTATTGAGAGAAATGAGCTACAGGCTGATTGAACTGCAAGGGGACGATGGAATGTGGCGTGCCAGTTTGCTCGACCCTGTTGAATATCCGATGAAGGAATCAAGCGGAACGGCTTTTTTCTGTTACGGGATGGCCTGGGGCATCAACAACGGCATTTTGGAAAAAGATAAGTTTTTACCCGCGGTATCAGATGCCTGGGAAGGTTTGTGCAGTGTTGTCAATGAATATGGCAGGGTATGTTATGTGCAACCAGGCGGCGCTTCTCCTGTTCAATTTCCCGAGAGGTACACCCATGCCTATGCTGTAGGAGGGTTCTTACTTGCCGGCGAGCAAATGATAGAATTAATTGATAATTTATCAAATTGATTTTTATTAATGATAAGAACGGAAATCTTCAAACAGAAACCGATGAAAACAATCTCACGATTAATTATCAGGAATATGACCCTCTCAGCCCTGTTCATTCTGCTTAGCGTCTTCTTTCTGCAGGCAACCGCAGCCGGGTCCAACGACACCATCGTATACTGGGGAGGAGGAAAGCGCGTTCATGTTGCAGATTGCATCAGGTATAAAAATCTCAGCCCCGAACAGAAGGCATCGATGAAAGAAATGACAATGGCAGAGGCACGAGCACAGGGACTCATGCCTTGCTCGAGATGCCCCGTTAACAAACTTTCCGGAAAGGATGCTGATCTTCCTGAGTCGTGGGTGAATCCAGAGCCTGAAGAGATACCCACTCATACTTTCGAGCCGAACCCCCTCAAGCCATTGGTTTCAATAGGCCCGGACGGAAACCTTGTTTACAAGCCCTATAGCGACAAGGGTGACCGTGTCCTCGACTGGTCCCAGACAGGATACAAACAGAGCAATGTTCCTGTTCCTGATTTGCCTGTCAGGGAAACCCTGCGTCCGCTCGCGGGCGAAACCAGCCGGGACGGCAATATGGCCTATCCAAAAGGCACTGTCAGCCAGAGAGAGATCCAGGCAGCACTGGACAAAGTTGCAGGGATGACACCCGTCAACGGCGTTAAAGGTGCAGTCCTGCTCAAGGCAGGCACCTATTATGTCAACGGCAGCCTGCATATTCCATCCGGAGTAGTTCTTCGCGGGGAAGGTGACGATGAAAATGGCACCATACTTATCTTTCGGAGTGCGAAAGGGGGCGGCAATGCTATCGAATTAGGTGAGGGTGGGATCAAACAACTTCGTGAGAACACTGTCAGAATCACGGACGACTATGTACCTTCCGGCAGCTATAAACTTACAGTAACGGATGCCGCTTCCTTTAAACCCGGCGATTATGTGTTCGTAAGGAAGACCGTCAATAAAAAATGGATCGACGACCTTGGAATGGGAGAACGTCTCCAGCACATTCGTGGCGGCGAAGAAGGGTTGAAGAAAAATCCCTGGAAGCCGGATTCATTTCAGTTTATGCACCTTCGACAGATCTCAGCGGTGAACGATAACACGATCACACTTGACGTGATGATGCCGCAGTCGATCGCTAAAGAACACGGCGGAGGAGAGGTATTCAAAGCGGATGTAAGTTCTCTGGCTACCCATTCCGGTGTAGAGTCACTTCTACTGGTCTCCGACTATGACACCACTGTAGAAGATACGGGCAAAGACGCTAACTTCATGAATTTCAGGACCGCGATCTCTGTCAGCAATGCCATGGACAGCTGGGTACGGAATGTGACCGCAAAACACCTGCAATTTGCAGCAGTGTCTGTCGGTGACGACTCGCGTCAGATTACTGTTCGCGATTGCAGGTACCTCGAGCCTGTGGGGCCAAAAAGTGGAGGCTTTCGGTACGCTTTCAATATTGGCGGTGGTTCCGGCCACCTGGTTTACAATTGTTATTCAGAGGATGCACGCCATGATTTTGCGGGGGGGGCACGGACCACGGGTCCTTTTGCTTTTGTAAATTCCACTGCGGTCCGGGGCGAACAATCCGAGCCACATCATCGCTGGGGCACCGGCTATCTTTACGATAATATCACAACGAAAGACGGAAGCATTGCTGCAATAAACAGGGGGGATTCAGGTACCGGACACGGCTGGTCTGCCGCAAATACCATGATCTGGAACTGCGATGCATCCGGTATCGTAGTCTTCGACCCCGAAACAGAGGGAGAAAATAACTTCGCGATTGGCTATACCGGTGATAAAAAAGAAGGCTTCGATTCCAATGCAATCAAGTATGCCAACACTCGTTCAGGGTACTGGGGTACGCCTCAGGAAGGTAAGTTCTATGGCTATGCGCTGATGGGCAGCGGCTATATCGAAAGCCCGGACGCACCGGTCGAACCCCGAAGCCTGTTCGTTCAGCAACTTATCGACCGCATCGGACAGGAACAGGCGATGCGCGTATTAAATGACAAGGAAGCTGAAGCCAAAATCCTTCTTGAAGATCCTATGACCGGAGACTGGAGGAAAAACTGGTTTCTCGACGGGAAAAAGGCTACCCTCCACACCACAGAGGATGGTTTATTTTTCTCCGCCGGCACCGTGACAAAAAGCGATGATTCCGTGGAATACAACGCCCATCACGCAGTGCTCTGGACCCGAAAAGAGTTCGAAGGCGATATCAAAATAAGCTATGAAATGACCAGAGTCGACGACAGCGACTATGGTACCACCCTGCTATATATTCAGGCCCGGGGGATTGGGACTCCCCCATATGTGGAGGATATATCCGCATGGAAGGAACTTCGTGAAATTCCCAACATGGGTATCTACTACACTTATATGGACCTGCTTAGTCTCAGTTTCCGTGAGAACCTCCGTTGCAAGCGATATCCCTGGCGGGATGAAAACATGGAATGGTATCCGGGCAAAGGACTGATAGAGCCGATGGTGGACTACGGAAAAATACTGCCGGGAAAAACCTACCTGGTGGAGGTGGAAAAACGGGCCGCCTCGTTAAGGATCAGTTTGGAGGAGAAGGAGAGTCGGAAAATAATGATCAACCATACCTGGTATACGGATAACATTGCGGATGGCATCGTGCCCAAACAGATACAAAAGGGCCGCATCGGACTGCGTCACATGTCCACACGTCAGTTCATCTACAGGAATTTCAAGGTTGAGAGACTCTGATTTATGGATAATGTTATCCTCTATGGGAATTATTATAATCCTCCTATCGTCCAGGGTCAATACAATACATTTAATACCAATATATTAAGCTCCAATTAAGGGCTGTCTCCTCCCCTGTAAACCTAATCACAATTGATTCTTTTTGAAGACCTTATAAATATTAATCAGGTCTTATTCAATTGCTGAAAGAGATATTTCAATCAGACCTGGTATTTTTTTTCAGCAGCAGGCAGATTTTAAGAGCCTCATCAGCATGCCGCTGTATCTCGGTCTGGGAGTTAAAAACGAATACAACCTTCCCGTTGCGGTCAGTAACATACGTAACACGACCCGGTATCAGTCCGAACATCGTTGAAGGCACACCGAATAGTTTTCTTACCTCATTGTTGGTGTCAGCCAGAAGTCTGTATTTCAAATTGTTGGCTGTAGCGAAATTCTTGTGGCTTTCAACCGATTGCCCGCTTATCCCAATAACTTCTGCATCTGCTTCCTCGAATACATCCATGAGATCTCGGAAATAACATGCTTCTCGTGTACAGCTGAGGCTCCCGTCCTGAGGGTAGAAGAATATAACCAATTGTTTTTTTCCAAGGTAATCAGAAATACTGACCATATTCCCGTCCTGATCGGGAAGCGAGAAATCCGGTATCATATCACCTGCCTTTATGGCTTTCATCAGAACCCTGATTGCTGGTTAATGTTGAATTATAAACTGTCAGAACCTTAGCGACAAACCCACAGAAGCATAATGGAATAATGCAAAATTATATACCTCGTCATTATCGGCTCCGCCTTCCAGAAGACGATATCCTGCCCTGAGCCCGATATTTTCAGAAACCTTATATGTTGCTGCAAGCAGTACATCTTCAGCCCTGCCCTGCTTAGCCGCAAGGGCATCACCGTCAAGGAGAAGTCCGAATCTGTCATCCGGCTTCCATAACAGCCTGAAATTAATGATTGGGACAAAGCCTACATTTGTCTTTACAGAAGTCAGATCTGCAGATTCCAGCGAGATGCTTGCGTCGCGTATCTTTGCCGTGAAGCCCAGACCGAATTCGAGTTTGGGTTTGCTGACCAGCAAATAACGATATGTAAGCCTGTAGGAATTGAACTTATAAACACCTTTAAGTTCCGTATCACCGGTAAATTCTTCTCCTTCAAACAAAATATCCTCCGGCACGCTGCCTGCTGAAGTAACTTTAAGCGGGGCATAAAGAAGGGAAAGAGTATGCCTGGTTTTTATTGTATAACTGATCCTGGCCCTGAGGAAAAATGCCGGATCAGCGGACAGATCATCCTTTAGCGAAAAGAAAGTACCGTTGTTTCCGGGTATCCTCACGTCATTATATCCTGTTGCCACAAGACCTGACTCAATGTCAATTTCAGTCTGGGCATTTAACTTTTCAGGTTTTAGTATAGAAAGTACCAGAATTACAAAGACGAAGTATTTGAGTTTAGTTTTCATATTTATCACTTTAGCATATCAAATTATTACAACACTAATAACATTCATGATTGCAATAAGTTCTGGAAACATTAAAATATATTAGTGCTCTGCCTTCGGTATGCTTCTTTTTGCTTACTTAATTATATTCTTAAAGGCTGATCCAAAGAATAAATAACTGGTATTTCCACCTATAGTGCCTTCGTTTTGTCCCCATATAAATGGCCAGTCGTCGTAGTTTTCGAAGTGATCGGGACGTCTGAAGAGTATTCCCGGGGCAACATTACCCGGGATAAATGAAAAATCAGCCCTGTTATTTCCATAAAAGACTGCTTTGGGCCGTGCGGCGCCCACCGTTGCCACTAATGAGTAGTTGTGGTACGGATGGCAGCCAAAGAGCCAGTTGGTAGCCTTGAAAACGTGGCTGGCTTCCACAATATCAGGGAAATGTGTGTGTGCAAAGCAGACGGTAGTACCAAAACTCACCACGCCTCCGCTACCTGCCCAGTTGCCGAGGCCGATGGGAACTCCGTAGGGATTGTC
>JAFGXX010000242.1 GCA_016936435.1 Bacteroidales bacterium | reverse complement strand
AGAATAATCCCAATGAAATATGATCAGCCCTTGTATGTAAAGAGCGGATTTCCTTTAAGCCCTTCCTCCTTTATTTTTATTACCTCGGCTTTTTTGAGCGGTATTACTCCCGGGGCCAGCTCAAGGGCTTTTTTGAAAAGATTCTGATCACCCGGAGGCACTGCGGCTGTTACCGGATGTGATAATGTAAAGCGAAGCCCCATCAGAATATCATCAGGAGCGATAAGAGGTTCGTACCAGCATTTCGGATATACTGAGCGGTCTGCTCCTTTCGGCCAGGGTCCGCGTGCCATGGCTTTGAGCGCCAGGATACCCATTTTCTTCTCCTGTGCCCTGGCAAGAACCTGTGGACCAAAGTTTCCGGCATGCCACGTTGCAAAATTGACAGGAAAAAGAATAGTATCGAAGTCAAATCTATCCATCATAGCCATTGCAGCTTCCACAGAATGAGCTGAAAATCCTATATACCGTATCTTGCCCTCCTTCCTGGCCTCAAGGAAAGTCTCCATAGCTCCGCCCGGACTAAAAATAGATTCCACATCCTTCATCGTTGTTACTGCATGGAACTGGTACAGGTCAAATTTGGACGTCCTCATGTTGCCGAGTGATTTTTCAAGTTCGGCCCTCGCTCCGTCACGGTCTCTCTTCTGAGTCTTGCAGGCCAGAAACACATCTTTCCTGTAGGGTTCCAGGGCAGGTCCGAGCATAATCTCAGCATTACCGTATGAAGGGGCAACATCAAAATAATTCACACCGCTTTCAATAGCCTGTCTTACCAGTGAGGAGGCCTCCTGTTCACTGGTGTCACGAACAACTATCCCTCCGAAACCTATCATCGAAAGCATCACCCCTGTCTTACCAAGGGCACGTTTTTCAATTTTCGCTGCCTTACACTGTCTTTCAATGCCTGCAAGCCCTGCAGGGAACAGACCCAGCACAGGCACGGCCAGGGCAGTATTCTTAATGAAATCTCTTCTTTTCATTATTTACGGATTTTAGAAAGGTATAATCTTAAAAGATAGTGAAAATATAAATAATTTCCAAATTATGGCTTAAAATTGATTATTACACCTTATTAGTAATTATATCAGATAATTGTCCTGTTTAAAAATGTCTTTGCTCCCATTGACCTTTCTTCATATATTTGCGATGTAGCAAATCCCTGAAAAAATGGAAACATCATTATTCATCAACACGGAACTCTTCAGTTACGGAGTGCTGCCATTGCTGATTTTTCTTGCCAGGATCTGCGATGTTTCAATAGGAACTCTTCGCATTATTTTCGTTTCAAAAGGCAACAAATATATTGCTCCTGTACTTGGCTTCTTTGAGGTATTCATCTGGATAATAGCCATAAGCAAGATCATGCAGAACCTTGATAATTACGTAAACTATGTTGCCTATGCACTGGGTTTCGCAACCGGCAACTTTGTAGGGATGCTCCTTGAGGAAAAACTGGCAATGGGTTTTCAGATGATAAGAGTCTTCACCTACCAGAACGGACCTGACCTGGTAAAGGACCTCAATCAAAAAGGATATGGCGCAACAACTATTGAAGCTTACGGGGCAAAGGAAAAAGTATATATAATTTATTCGATAATTCACAGGACTGAGATACCTGAAGTTCTCGACATCATTAATGAGTTCAATCCTAAAGCTTTTTACACCATCGAAGATGTCCGTAATGTTAAAGAAGGAATTTTCCATCCTAAAAAACGTAATAAGATCATTCCCCTGGCAGGCATACTCAGGGACTGGAGGAAGGGGAAGTGAGTTGGGAGTTGGAAGTTGGAAGTTGGAAGTTGGAAGTTGGAAGTTGGAAGTTGGGAGTTGGAAGTTGGAAGTTGGAAGTTGGAAGTTGGGAGTTGTAGCTGATGAAGAATTTGTACTTTTGGAACATAACACAAAATAAATATCATGGAACAGATAAATGGTCACCCTCTTTACAGGAAGCACGATCTCGACAGTGCAATGAGCACTTTATGGTCGTTCTATATCAAAAATTTTGCAGTTCTCTTCCTGTTTTCGTTTGCAGCTAACATTCTGATACAGTATATAACGTCGACTCTCGATATGTCGAAGCTTACATCGCTGACCGATCCGTACGAGATAATTGCTGAAATGAAAAACTGGATTATTCCAATGCTGGGAGTTCTTGCAGTTTCACTGATAATGATACTTATACTTCAGTATTACATCATCTTCAAACCGCTGAAGAGTGATTTGAACCTTTTTGCCGCTTCCTATAAATCCATGAAACACCTTCTCCCCTACTTACTGCTCATGATATTGTTCATGGTATTTGCATCTGTGGCAATGGTAGCAGGTATACTGGTGTTCGTGATCGGGATGTTCTTCGCTGCTCTCTATGTTTATATGATAGGCCTTTTTCTGCTTCCGGTACTGATGGTTGAGGGCAATGATCCGGGTAAAGCCATTGCCAGGACTTTCACACTTTCACACAGGCATTTCGGACCCAATCTTGGATATACTGCCATTATTCTGCTTATCATAATAGTCGGATCGATAATTCTGTCTTCTGTCATTCTGATCCCCTTCTCAGGAAGCTTTTTAAAGATCATTGCTGATCCGGCAGAAGCCTCCGAAGCAATGAATTATCTTTCAAATCCATGGTTCATTCTCCTGTCTGCACTTGCCAGTGCACTCTTTACCCCATTAACTCCAATACTTGCAGCTATTCTTTATTTCAATGCAAGGGCGAGGGAAGAAGAAGCAGAACAATTTGCGGTAAGCCCTGAAACTGAAGAAGGAAAAATCAGAGTTGAAGATCTCTATGCCAGGCCTTACAGCGACGACCATCCTGATAATCCTGATAATCAATCCCGTACTGAACAGTAAAGCAATAATTGATATCTGCTTTTATCTTATCACTCTGCCTGAGGCATCTCCTTTCATAAGCTGTTCGACCTCGGGTACGGTAACAAGGTTAAAATCGCCATGAATGGTATGCTTGAGACATGATGCAGCGACGGCAAAATCAAGGGCTTTCTGGTCATCATTCACGTATGCCAGTAACCCGTAGATGAGTCCTCCCATAAATGAATCTCCTCCACCTACCCTGTCTACTATATGGGTGATCTGGTAAACCGGAGCACTGAAGAACTTCGCACCGTTAAACATTATCCCCGACCAGGTATTGTGGTCGGCGCTGATGGAGCCGCGAAGGGTAATGATTATCTTTCCCGCGCCAGGAAATCTCTCCTTAAGCTTAACACAAACCGATTCAAATTCAGCGCTCTCTACCTTCCCTGCAGCAATATCAGCTTTTTCAGGTTTTATACCGAATACTTTTTCAGCGTCTTCTTCATTTCCCAGGATCACATCACAGTATTCAACCATTTGAGGCATCACTTCACCGGCTGAAGCTCCCCACTTCCACAGGTTCTTCCTGTAATTGAGATCGCATGAGACTGTAAGACCTTTCTTTTTTGCAGTTTTTATTGCCTCCAGGCATGTTGCAGCCGCACCCTCTGAAATGGCAGGTGTAATTCCTGTCCAGTGAAACCATGCAGCCCCCTCGAAAACCTTGTCCCAGTCGACCATGCCCGGCTTAATTTCCGATATTGACGAATGACTCCGGTCGTAAACAACCTTGCTTGGACGCGACACGGACCCGGTTTCGAGAAAATAAATTCCAAGCCTCTCTCCTCCTTTCAGAATGTGACCTGTTCCGACATTGTGCTTTCTGAGATCCATTATCACTGACCTTCCAAGGTCGTTGTCAGGCAGGCGGGTCACAAAATCGGTTTCGAACCCAAAATTTGCCAGCGACACTGCCACATTGGCCTCACCTCCTCCAAAGGAAGCACAAAATGAGGCAGCCTGTGAAAAGCGCTGGTGAAGAGGTGTGGCAAGTCTGAGCATTATTTCGCCGAAGGTTACAATTTTGTTTGACATTGGAAGGAAGTTTTATGTTTTATGTTTTATGTTTTATGTTTTATGTTTTATGTTATGGGTTTAAAAGTTGAAAAGTTTAAAGGTTATAACTCCCTTTTGGTGGTTTGGGGTCAGGTTTTCAGGTTTTGCGTTTTGCGTTTTGCATTTACAAATCATTTTCCCCTTTCACATAGCCAAAGTTGGCAAGGATTCCTCCGTCGACATAGAGGATATGGCCGTTGACGAAATTACTTGCTTCCGAAGCCAGAAAAAGAGCAGCATTGGCCACATCCTGAGGTTCTCCCCATCGTCCTGCCGGTGTGCGGGTCATAACAAGGTCGTTGAAAGGATGTCCGTTCTCGCGTATGGGGGCAGTCTGTGATGTGGCAATATATCCGGGACCTATGCCGTTGATCTGAATGTTATATTTTGCCCATTCGCATGTCATATTCATGGTAAGCAGTTTAAGACCACCCTTAGCTGAAGCATAAGCCGATACAGTGTTTCTTCCGTAAACACTCATCATGGAACACATGTTGATGATCTTTCCGCTCCTTTTTTCGATCATTCCGGGTGCAACACGCTTTGATAAAATCAGCGGCGCGACCAGGTCAACATCTATAACCTGTTTGTAGTCTTCAACACTCATATTCAATATAGGTATCCTCTTTATTATTCCGGCATTGTTTATGAGGATATCGACAGGACCCACATTTTTTTCGATCTCAGTAATACCTTTGTCGACATCAGCTTCGTCGGTTACATTGAATTTAAGCGTATAGACTTCCAGTCCTTCTTTTCTGAATTCTTCCCGGCATATATCGAGTTTTTCATCCATGATATCATTGACGCATACTTTTGCTCCGGCTTTCCCGAGAGTAATTCCTATGGCGAGTCCGATGCCATGTGTTCCGCCGGTGACGAGTGCCACTTTCCCCTTAAGATCAAATAAGTTATTCATAATTATTGTTTTTAGTTTTCAGATTAGTTGCCGGATCACACGGCAACTAATGCAAATTTCATGTTCAGGGTCGTTAAAAAAATCCTTATTTAAGTGTATCGGGGTGTCTGACATCCATGTCGCCATAGTCGAGATTTTCGCCGGCCATACCCCAGATAAATGTATAGTTTGAAGTACCTGCTGCGCTGTGAATACTCCATGAAGGTGAAAGGACAGCCTGTTCATTTGACATCCACAGATGACGTGTTTCGTCGGGGTCACCCATAAAATGACATACTGCCTGTTTCTCAGGTACTTCGAAATAAAAATAAGCCTCCATTCTTCTGTTGTGTGTATGTACGGGCATCGTATTCCATACACTGCCGGTCTGAAGTTCAGTCATTCCCATCTGAAGCTGGCAGGTTTCGATGACGCTGTTCACAAGAAGCTTGTTAAGCCTCCTGTGGTTTGATGTTTCCGGACTTCCCAGCATTACCACCTCTGCATCATTAAGAGTGATCTGTTTTGACGGAAAAGCATGGTGGGCAGGAGCAGAATTAATATACAGTTTTGCAGGATTGCCGGCGTCTTCCGATTTAAAGACAACATCTGTTGTTCCCTTTCCAAGATAGAGCGCCTCTTTATGGCCGAGATTATATATTTTTTCTTTTGTGGAGATAAGCGCAGGACCGCCAATGTTTATGATGCCCATTTCTCTTCTGTCGAGGAAATTTGGCATTTTAAGATCGTCAGCACTTTCGAGTTTCAGTGCCTCATTTACAGGCATGGCACCTCCGACAATGTACCTGTCATACATCGAATAGACTAACAGGATAATGTCCTTCTCAAAAATTTTCTCAATTAGAAATTCCTTTCTTAATTTCTCTGTGTCATAATGTTTAACATCCATCGGATGTGCTGCATAGCGTATTTCAATTTTCATGATATATAAATTATGTTAATAATTGTTCAGCAAACCTGGATAAGCTGTGAACGTTCAGAGGTAATCTCAGACAAAAATACAATTTTTGAGTGTAAACGCAATTAAAGAGCAAACATAGCCTCCATAATTACTGCAATGCTTTAACAACATTTAAGAATTTTTTTTCCAAAAGCGCGCCTCTTCGTTATCGTTAACGATTTTTTTTCTACTTTTAGAAATCTATAATAGAATCAATAATTAAAAACTAATTATATGAAACCTTTCATTCACGATGATTTTATGCTGGAGAACAAAACAGCACAAAGACTTTATCATCAATATGCAGAAAATCAACCCATAATTGATTTTCACTGTCACCTGTCACCCTCTATGATATATGACAACCGCCGGTTTGAAAACCTCACACAGGCATGGCTTGAGGGCGATCATTACAAATGGAGAGCCATGAGGACCAATGGCATTGATGAAAAATACTGTACAGGAAACACCACCGACACCGAAAAATTTGCAAAATGGGCTGAAACAGTTCCTTTTGCCGTTGGAAATCCTCTTTATCACTGGACTCACCTGGAGCTGGCAAGGTATTTTAATATCCACGACCTTCTCACGCCTGCAACAGCATCATCTATTTACGAGAAGGCCAGTGAAATGCTACGCACGGAAGAATTTGCGATCAGGTCCCTGCTCACTAAAATGAATGTCTCCGTTGTTTGTACCACCGACGATCCTGCCGACACTCTGGAATACCACAAAAAATTAAAGGGTAACTTCGACATTCTTATCCTTCCTACATGGAGACCCGATAATGTTGTCAAAACTGAAGACCCTGCAAAATTCCAAGCCTATATCAATAAGCTTGGAGAATCGGATTCTACAGTCATAAATGACTTTTCCACACTTATTGAAGTGCTCGACCGAAAACATAAATTTTTTGACGATATGGGTGCAAAAGCTTCCGATCATGGTCTCGATCGTTTCTATTTTGCAGCTTTCACGGCTTCCGATGCCGATAATGCATTCAGGAAGCTTATGAAAGGAGAAACGCTGTCGGAAGAAGAAACTGAAAAATACAGGACAGCTGTAATGACGGAACTCTGCAGGATGAACCATAAAAGGGGCTGGACGCAGCAGTTTCACGTCGGAGCCATGAGAAATAACAATCTCCGCATGTTCAGAAAAATGGGACCCGATACAGGATGGGATTCAATAGGTGTGCCCCAGGATGCCCTCAGGATGTCGAGATTCCTAAGCAGTCTGGATGAAACCGACCAGCTGGCACGCACAATCCTTTACAACCTCAATCCCGCCGACAATGAAATGATGCTTACTATGGCAGGCAACTTTAACGACGGCACAATACCTGTTAAAGTCCAGTACGGAGCTGCCTGGTGGTTCCTGGATCAGAAAACCGGGATGGAAAAGCATATCCGTGATCTGTCTTCCTTCGGACTTATGAGAAGATTTATCGGTATGGTAACCGACTCAAGAAGCTTCCTCTCCTACCCCCGGCACGAATATTTCAGACGCATAGTCTGCAATTTCGTTGGCACGGAAGTGGAAAGAGGTCTCATACCCGACGAAGAAGAGCTTCTCAGACCTATAATAGAAGGTATAGCCTACAAGAACGCAAAAGAACAATTTGGCTTCTAATTAATAAATAAATACTCATTGTATGAATGAACTGAATCTTAAAGACAAAATAGCCGTCGTTACAGGAGGCGCAGGTGTTATATGTTCCACGATGGCCAAATCGCTTGCTGCTGAAGGAGTAAAGACAGTGATCCTCGACCTTAACCAGGAAGCTGCCGACAAGGTTGCTGCAGAAATAGAGGCAGAATTTAATACGAAATCCATAGGCGTTTCTGCCAGCGTTCTGGATAAAGCATCTCTCGAGTCCGCCTTAAAACAAATTCATGAAAGACTCGGCACTATCGATATACTTGTCAACGGTGCAGGAGGTAACTCTCCCGCAGCCACAACAAAGGTTGAAAAGATGGAAGGCGATGAAAATCCTGATGACACCTTCTTCGGACTTAAAATTGAAGGTTTTGATAAGGTCTTCGACCTGAATTTCAAGGGGACCCTTCTTCCTTCAATGGTTTTCGCGACAGATATGGTAGGTAAAAAATCAGGTGCCATAGTCAATATTTCATCAATGAATTCATACCGGCCCCTGACAAAAATACCTGCATATTCTGCTGCAAAATCTGCTGTCAATAACTTTACCCAATGGCTTGCCGTTCATTTTGCCAAAGTTGGTATCAGGGTAAACGCAATAGCGCCCGGTTTCCTTCTTACAAACCAGAATCGCTTCCTGCTTATCGACGAGGCAACCGGAGCGATGACACCACGCGGAAAGAAGATCATCAACGGAACTCCGATGGAAAGATACTGTGTGCCGGAAGAAATGACAGGAACACTCCTCTACCTGGCATCCGATCTTTCAAAAGCCGTTACCGGCATAATAATCCCTGTCGACGCGGGATTCAGCGCTTACAGCGGGGTGTAGGTTGAAAGGTTGAAGAGTTTAAGGTTTAAGGTTTAAAGCAGAACATAGTTACGACAGTTAACCCGCAACCCGGAATCCGATGATAAAATAAAAAGATATTAAATTCTGATATAAAATGATGTATTTTTCTGCTGGTTCACCAGATACGGTAATAAGTCCGGAAGACCTTAAGCATGGACTTTATACGGCACTGGAGAAACTGGGAAAAAGGGAAAAGGTGCTGGTGGTACCGCCCGATTTCACAAGATTCCATTCCAGAGCCGGTGAAATAACGACCCTGTTGTATAAATATTACAGGGAAGGGCTGAAAGACATTCTCCCCGCTCTCGGGACACATACTCCCATGACTCCCGATGAGATAAATGAAATGTACCGGGATATACCCCATGGACTTTTCAGGGTTCATGACTGGAGAAACGACGTTGTAACCGTTGGCACCATACCAGGAGAGTACGTGCATGAGGTAACTGAAGGTGCCCTGGATTATTCCTGGCCTGCCCAGTTGAATCGTCTGGTGATAAACGGGGGACATGATCTTATCATTTCTGTAGGACAGGTGGTTCCTCACGAGGTCGTCGGCATGGCCAACTATAACAAAAACCTTTTTGTAGGCACAGGCGGACCTGAAGGGATAAATAAGAGTCATTTTGCAGGTGCGGTATACGGACTGGAAAGGATGATGGGAAAGGCTGACACTCCGGTAAGAAAACTACTCAATTATGCGTCGGAAAATTTCATTTCTCATCTTCCGGTAATATATATTCACACGGTGATAGGCCGTGACGATTCCGGCAAACTGGTTATCAGGGGCCTCTACATCGGTGATGATCACGATGTTTTTACACTGGCTGCGGAACTGTCACTTAAAGTAAACTTCATTGTTTTTGAAAAGCCACTCAGGAAAGCCGTTGTATATCTCGATCCCTCAGAATTCAGGTCTACATGGCTCGGTAACAAGAGTATCTACCGAACCAGGATGGCCATGGCCGACAACGGGGAATTGATCGTAATAGCTCCCGGTCTTAAAGAATTCGGCGAAGACAAAGAGATAGACAGGCTGATAAGAAAATACGGATATAAAGGAACTCCTGCCACCATGGCTGCACTGAAGAGAAACAAGGAACTGGAGGAAAACCTCAGCGCTGCAGCACATCTTATTCACGGCAGTTCAGAAGACAGGTTCTCAATAACTTATTGCCCGGGTCATCTTACCAGGGAAGAGATAGAGTCAGTCAACTTCAAATACGGAGACCTCGCAGAGACAATGGCAAAATATGATCCACAAAAACTCAGGGATGGCTTCAACATTATGCCCGACGGTGAAGAAATATACTACATTTCCAATCCGGCCATAGGATTGTGGAGTTCAAGAGAGCGTCTCGAAATATGATCAGCTGGGGTATCATAGGATGTGGCAATGTGACTGAAGTCAAAAGCGGGCCTGCTTTTAACAAAGTAAAGGATTCACGCCTCGCTGCTGTGATGAGAAGAAACGCCGGACTCGCTGAAGATTATGCGAAAAGACATAATGTACCGAAATTTTATTCCGATGCCTCAGAACTGATTAATGATCCTGAAGTCAATGCTGTCTACGTCGCTACCCCCCCCTCAGAACATGCACCCTACGCCCTGATGTCGATAGATGCAGGAAAACCTGTATACATCGAGAAGCCCATGGCCCTGAATTATGAAGAATGCGTAAAGATAAATGATGCAGCTGAAAAGAAGCAGGTCCCTGTATTTGTAGCATATTACAGAAGAGCTCTGCCCGGCTTTGTCATGGTAAAAGAGATGATCGAAGCCGGAAAGATAGGAACAATAAGAGCCGTTCATCTTCAGCTGTTTAAAGCCCCTTCAAAAGATGAACGGGACGGAAAGCTTCCCTGGCGGGTCGATCCAAAAATTGCCGGAGGAGGACATTTTTACGATCTCGCCTCGCATCAGCTTGATTATCTTGATTTTGTATTTGGTCCTGTAAAGGAAATCAAGTCTGTTGCACTCAACCAGGGTGGCTGGTACCAGGCTGAAGATTATGTGTCGGCAGCCTTCATGTTCGACAAAAACATTGCAGGAACAGGAATATGGTGTTTCAATGCACACGAATCAGCAGGAAGGGATATAATCGAGATTATTGGCGACAGGGGCTATATACGATTCTCATGTTTTACTTTCGATCCCATTATCGTTGAAACCGAAGAAGGCAGAAAAGAATATGTGAATGAAAGGCCGGAACATGTCCAGTTTTTTCTGATCCAACAGGTAGTAAGGACGTTGACCGAAAACATAGCTGCTGCAAGTACAGGTCTGACGGCTGCAAGGACAAGTCGGGTTATGGAGGAGATGGTTAAGGGGTATTATAAGGGGTTTAAGGTTTAAGGTTTAAGGTTTAAAGCTGAAAATATAAGTTCCAAATATTGATTAACAAATAAAATTATAATTATGAGCAAATTAGCAGACATCGGACTTATCGGTCTGGCAGTCATGGGGGAGAATCTTGTTCTCAATATGGAGAGCAAAGGTTTCCATGTGGCTGTCTATAACCGTACCACACAGAAAGTCGATGATTTCCTTGCCGGGAGGGCTGAAGGAAAGAACATTACAGGTACACACTCAATTGAGGAGCTTGTACGTTCGCTTGAAAGGCCGAGGAAGATCATGATCATGGTCAAGGCAGGAAGTGCTGTCGACGACATGATAGAAACACTGATACCACATCTTGAACCCGGTGATATTATCATCGACGGGGGAAACACACATTTTCCGGATACGAACAGAAGGACTGCCTATGTTGAAAGTAAAGGTCTCCTCTATATCGGAACAGGCGTATCGGGTGGTGAAGAAGGAGCATTGCTGGGTCCATCTATTATGCCCGGGGGCTCCAAAGCAGCGTGGCCCCATGTGAAACCTGTTTTCCAGGCTATCGCGGCCAAAGTGGAAGACGGATCTCCCTGTTGCGACTGGGTAGGTGAGAATGGTGCAGGTCATTTTGTAAAAATGGTCCATAACGGCATTGAATACGGCGACATGCAGCTTATCTGCGAGGCATACCAGATAATGCGCGATCTTCTTCATATGAGCGCCGATGAGATGCACCTTGTCTTCAGGGAATGGAATGAAGGTGAACTCGACAGTTATCTCATTGAAATCACGAGGGATATTCTGGCATATAAGGACACTGACGGACTTCCCCTTGT
>JAFGXX010000241.1 GCA_016936435.1 Bacteroidales bacterium | reverse complement strand
GTTTGTCTTCTTGAAAAGGACATGCCGAGGAAGTGGATGCAGAATGTGGCAACGGAAATGAACCTCTCGGAAACGGCTTTTGTCACTCCCGAAAATGATCATTTCAGGATCCGTTTTTTCACACCTGAAACGGAGGTCCCTCTCTGCGGCCATGGCACTCTTTCTTCAGCCCATATCCTGTATCAGACGGGTATAACAGGAAAGGACAAGAAGATCAGGTTTGAATCCAAAGCCGGAGAACTGTTCGCAAGGAAATCGGGCAACTGGATCATCCTGGATTTCCCTGCCTATGAGGTCAAGCCCATGCAGATACCCGAATCGGCCGAAAGACTTATAGGTATTCAGCCGGTTGAACTCTACCGTACAAGTCATGGATGGACCATGGTTTTGCTCCACAATGAAGAGGATGTAAGGAACCTTCAGCCTGACTTCAACAGTATGAGGAATTCACCCTTCGGCGATCTTATTGTAACTGCTCCGTCGGAGGATACTAACTTTGATTTTTGTGTGAGGTGCTTTGCCCCTGCAGTTGGAATAAATGAAGATCCGGTTACAGGTTCCGCACATTGCGCCCTCACACCTTTCTGGCACAAGCGTACCGGCAGGACCGAGTTTTTTTCGAGGCAGGTGTCAAAAAGAAGCGGGATACTCAAGGTAGCAATGAAAGATAACAGGGTCGAAATTGCCGGTCATGCCAAAACGGTGTTCCGTGGCGAGCTGCTTGTTTAGTGTCTTATTCAGAGTCTATTGATTTTGTAAACAGATAATCAAAAAAACAAGGACCATGCAGATTCAATTATCTTTTAATGAATTAAACTGGTTTGCTCTCGTTGTCGCAGCACTGAGTGCCTTCGGTCTCGGAGGTCTGTGGTACTCTCCTGTACTCTTCGTAAAGATATGGATGAAGGAGACCGGTATCACCGAAGAATCTGCGAAAAGCGCAAACATGGCAAAGATATTCGGACTATCCTTCCTTCTTGCCATGCTGGCTTCAATTCTTCTTGGTCTATTCCTGGGTCATGATGCCGGTGGTGGTGTAGGAGCACTATCGGGTTTCCTTATCGGACTCGGAACAATATTCACATTCCTGGGTATAACATACCTCTTCGAAAGAAAAACCCTGGCACACTTTCTTGTAAATTCTTCTTACGGTGTTGCAGCCCTGACACTGATGGGGTTCATAATCGGCGTGTGGCAGTAGGAAGTCTTGCAGTCTTGCAGTCCTGCGGTCCTGCAGTCTTTTATCCTCTTAATAACTGCAAGACTGCAGGACTGCAAGACTGCAGGACCGCAGGACCTTATCTGTACAGGTATACGAATCCTCTGTACTCTTTCCCGTCATATCTTTCGTCATCCCAGCCCAGAGCCCTGATGACATAAAAATATATACCCGGGCTCGCATCGATTGATGAGTTGTTTATCTTCCCGTCCCAACCGTCCCAGTTCTTAAGTCGCTCTCCCTCACCCGAAAAACCATACACCTTGATCCCCGACTGGCTGAAAACAGCCATGCTGACATATCTCATTGATGTTGCATCGATTCTGAACTTGTCGTTATATCCGTCATCACCGGGAGAAAATACGTTGGGAATATTAATGGAAGAAGGATCTACCACTATCTTCTGCGACCTCACAGAGTCGATACAGTTCAGGCTGCTCTCTATCTTTAATAATATGGTATACTCGCCGGGCTTATAGTAGACATGAGGTCCGGGATCTTTGACATAGGAAACTGTATCATCACCAAAATCCCATTCATAGATATCGCCTCTTACCGACTTGTCGGTGATGATCACCTCGAGGGGAGCCTCGCCCTGGACAGGGTCGACTGTAAAATCGGCTTTCACATGTATGGATTCATAGAAGAATGAAGAATCGGTGCTGCAACCGAGAGAATTAACCGTCAGTTTATAAGTCACATCTTCAAGAGGCGGGGTATATGTTACCGGGTTGATCTCAATATCGGGATAGGGAATGACCGAAGAAGGTGTCGAGGACCAGAGGAATGTGATGACATTGTTCTGTACTATCTGATTTGCAGTCAGCGGATCGTAGTATGTAAAATTCTGAGTACTAGCTTCCGCTTTTCCCTGAAGCGCCACACGGTTGCACAACTGCTGCTGCAATCCCGCCTCAGCTATTGGTGGTGTGTCAAAAAAGATCCAGCCAGTGAGTGTATCGACACGGAGGCCGGAGCTGTCGATCATGATCCTGTAGCCTCCTTCCGGAAGTCCGGCCGCAGTTGATGATCCGACATCTGTATCTTTTTTCAGAAAGGAGCTGAAACTGTCAGAAACATCATCCCATCTGTACCAGGAAAAGTCATAAGACCCTGAAATCTCAGGCCTTATGGCTACGAGAGTTCCTGTCTCACTGCCTGTGACATTGCAATAGAAGAAAAGAGGATCTTTGACACCGGGTGACGAGGGATAGGAAGAATGTCTCACCGACTTTGCCCCGGGCGCAGAAAGCTGGGCAGCCGACAACACAGGTATAAAGAGGAATATTATTAATATCGGGAAACGCACAGGCTATTCAAAGGTTTATTTATTAACGGAAACATCGTCCGCTTCGTATAATCCCCTGCAAGTTTAATAAAATCCGGATTCTGTTCATCCGGTATGGAAAACTTCTTCCATAGAGGCCCACCATTCACCTTCTTTTCTGGAAGATAAAGGTGCCTGCATGGGTTCCATCACCGACCACCATTCCTGGGTTTTCGGATCCGCGGCCATTTTTGCCATATCGGCTTCATAGTCGTTACCGGTGTATTCGAAATAGGCGAAAAGCATGTTGTCCTTATGGAAGATACTGTAGTTCTTAATATTGCATTTTGCAATCATGTCGAGTATCTCCGGCCACACTGCGGCATGATATTTCTTATAGCTCTCAAACTCTTCAGGCCTGACTCCTATTACCTGTCCGAATCTTTTCATTGTATTTTAATTTATCAATTCACCTGCAATTATAACAAAAACGCCGGAATATCTGTGAGAGTTACTAACGTTCGTCTTCCTGTTGCCGGGCATGAATTTATACAAAGCCGGGGAAGATGTAATGTTGATAAATAATCTTTTTTTACCCTTCTCTTTTTGTTCTCCTCAACCGCTAATTATTAAATTTGCCACACCAGTTACGCTGTAATTCCGGAAATAAGGATGGCTTACGACTACCTGAACGAACTAAATGAAGCTCAACTACTTGCGGTCACAAATACCGAAGGACCCGCCCTGGTAATTGCAGGTGCAGGTGCAGGCAAGACCCGTGTTCTGACCTACAGGATAGCAAACTTGCTGAATAAGGGAGTTCCTGCCGGAAGGATACTTGCACTCACATTTACCAACAAGGCTGCAGGTGAAATGAAGGAGCGTATTGCTTCTGTTTCGGGATATGACATTGCAAGGCACCTGTGGATGGGAACGTTTCATTCCATTTTTGCCCGGATACTGAGAACCGAAGGTGACAGGCTGGGATATAATGCAAATTATACCATCTACGACACCGTCGATGCCAAAAGTCTTATACGCTCAATAATAAGGGATTACAACCTCGACGACAACGTGTATAAGCCCGGAGCCATAGCTGCCAGGATCTCGATGCTCAAGAACAACCTTATAACTTCGGGCATGTATGCGGCGGATCAGTCCTTACAGGAGTATGACAGAGCCAGCAGGATGCCTCTTTTGTCTGAAATTTACAGGAACTATACCGGCAGGTGCTTCAGAGCAAATGCGATGGATTTCGATGATCTGCTCATGAACACGAATATCCTGTTCCGCGACTTCCCCGATGTGCTTGCATCTTACCAGGAAAAGTTCAGTTATATACTTGTCGATGAGTACCAGGATACGAACTACGCTCAGTACCTCATTGTCAAAAAGCTGGCTGAAAGGCATCATAACCTTTGCGTTGTCGGCGACGATGCACAGAGCATCTATTCATTCCGGGGGGCAAGGATTGAGAACATCCTCGAGTTCAAAAACGATTACCCCGGCTATCAGCTCTACAAGCTCGAGCAAAATTACCGTTCTACCCAGACTATCGTAAACATTGCAAATGCTATAATAGCCAATAATGAAGGCCAGATACATAAAACAGTATTTTCGAAGAACGAAAAAGGTGAAAAGGTAAGGATATTGCAGGCCATGACCGACACTGAAGAAGGTTTCATCGTTGCTTCCGACATTACCGACAGGCGTTATTCCCTGCATCTGACCTGGTCTGACTTTGCAGTTCTCTACCGGACAAATGCGCAGAGCCGGATATTTGAAGAGACACTCCGCCGAAAAAACATACCATACAAGATCTACGGAGGTCTTTCATTCTACGAACGAAAAGAAATAAAAGACATTATCGCATACTTCAGGCTGGTTGTGAACCGCTCAGATGATGAAGCTCTCCGGAGGTCAATAAATTATCCCAAGAGAGGGATAGGCGATACCACCGTGGATAAAATTTTTGAGCTGGCTTCCGCAGGCAATACGACTCCATGGCAGATAATTACCAATGCTCAGGCTTACCACAGCCATTTCAATTCAGGTACTGTTAATAAATTAACAGCATACGCCGGACTTATTGATATGTTATCTCGCGAAACAGACACCGTTGATGCATACACCAAAGCCGGCGAAATAGCTGCAGGCTCAGGAATAATGAAAGAGTTAAAAGAAGGAAAACTTCAGGAAGAGATAAGCAGGTATGAGAACATGCAGGAACTTCTGAATGCAATAAAGATCTTTACCGAAGCTGCCGAGACCAACGGGGAACCCTCAACTCTTGCTGCTTATCTCGCCAATGTGGCATTGCTGACCGATCAGGATAATGAGAAGGAAGAAGATCGCGATAAGGTCACACTCATGACAATGCATGCAGCCAAAGGACTGGAATTCAGTCATGTTTATCTTGTAGGATTGGAGGATACCCTTTTCCCGTCACCAATAGCGTCAGGCAGCGCCAGAGAGCTGGAGGAAGAACGCCGTCTTTTTTACGTGGCTGTCACCAGGGCAAAAAAACAGGCAACACTGAGCTATGCACTTAACAGGTATAAATGGGGTAACCTCGAACGATGCAATCAGAGCAGGTTTATCCGGGAACTGGACATGCAATATGTCGATTTTCCGCAAACAGGAGGCCGGCCCTTCAGACCATCAGGGGTCGCTGACAATAAGCCGGCATCATTAAGCGATAAAAAGATAATATACCCTCCAGCACCAGGGCTCAGGAAGTTTCAAAAGATTACTGCAGGCAACACCATACCCACCAACAACACCGATCTTTCCGAACTTGCTGAGGGCGATATGGTTGAACATGAGAGGTTTGGATTTGGCAGTATCGTCTCGATAGAAGGAGTCCCCCCTAACCAGACAGCTACCGTTGAATTTGAAAAGGAAGGCAGGAAAAAACTTCTTCTCAGGTTTGCGAAACTCCGCAGGAAATAATCTCCGGCATCCTGAAAACAGAGCATTTACAAATGAGACAAAAAAACCTGCCGTGACGGATGTCAGCGGCAGGTGAAAACTATAAAGGAAATTAGCAGATGCCAGGGTATTATGCGGCTTCTTCAAGCTGTTCAGCCTTTTTTTCCTTTTCAAGAAGGACAGATTCATAGAGCGACGCAAATGCGCTCTTAACCCACATATCGGATATCAGGACTCCGACAAAGAATAAAATCAGCCCGAAAAGATAAATGAAGCACGACACTGCTCCCATCAGGAATATCGTCCAGCCATGTCCTCTTGTAAGTCTCCAGCTACTTTCGACCGCCTCGATAGGGTCAAGTTTTCTGTCCATTACCAGGTAAGGCACGAAGGCAAGACGGCAGGCAATAATGATACCGGGAACGATAAGGGCAAACAACCCTGTTGCCACCAGTGCAAATTTCAGGAGGTGGGCAAGTATAATGTTAAGGTAGTTGGTCCAGAAGCCTTTGATAAGCCATTCAAAATCGGGCTTCTTCCGGCGTACCGATTCAAGAAATATCATTTTGGCTCCGTAAGTCACCACCGGCAATGCCAGAAAGGCATAAGCCAGTGCCATCAAGCCCACAAAAATAGCAATTGCGCCGAGGGATGCGATTCCGAAAATCTGGCCCCAGTTGCCATCCCACCAGTCCCAGTTAAAATTTCCAAAATCATGTTCATCGAGATTGAACCTTATGCCATTAAGCGGACCTGTGAGAAGCACCAGAACAAACACAACAAGAAGAAGCCTGAGGAAATTATCCAGCATGACGTTCCATCCTGTTCCAAAACTGTCTCCGAAAGTCGGGAACAGATTATAATTTCTTTTCTTTTCAACAATTTCATTCATGATACAGATACTTTAATGATTACAGGGCAAATGTAAAAGGTGATTTTTGCATAAGATGAATACTATAGTAGTGAATTTCAAAAATCCTACTTAAGTATGCACTCCAATACTTTAGTAGTATTTTGGGCCGGACGGCCACTTAATCATAAAATCCGCAATCGAAAATCTGCAATCCGAAATAATATGAATAACTTTATAGCATGTTTAAGATACTGTACTACCTTGTTTTCATCCTGTCGGTGGCTCTTACATCCGCAGGAATAGTACTTGTATCAAGGCTCAGGAGTCGTCATAAGCAGGATGTTTTTTCATCCCTTCTGTATTTTCAGGTGTTCATTTTTACTTTCGGTTTCTACGGGATCTGGGGCCAGGTATTTATAAAATATATCCTTTCGAACTATATTTCGCCTGAGGTTTTATTGCGGTTTTCAAATATTGCATTGCTCATGGGGCTGCCCTTCCTGATCTTTGCACTGCTGATGCTGCTTCGGTTCTCTGCAGGTGTTTCGGGAAGACGATTCGGTAACCGGCCGGTCATCCTCTTCCTTGCAGGAAATTTTTCAATACTTATATTACTCGCGTATTTAATTGAAAACAAACATTTTGAAAACCCTGCACATACAATATTATTCTATTTCATCCTGATGAGTATCATCTGGAACCTGCTAGCTTCTTTCCTCATTCATTTCCCGGTAAAGGGAAGAGACCTTGTTCATGAACATGACAGGAAGATTATTTCATTTATCATATCAGTGACAGCCACTCTATACTGTATTCCGCTTTTTTTCTACGATGACCAGATATGGCTTGCCCTGATATTTATCCTTCTCTTTTTCACCGGCAACGCAATCCTTCCGGTGTACTTCAATTACGGCACTCTGGTACCGGCAGCATCATGTGAAGGGGAAGAAGATCCTTCTTTCACGGGTTTCTGCGGGAAATTTGAAATATCGCCGCGTGAATCACAGATCGTGCATGAGATATGTAACGGACTAAGCAACAAGGAAATAGCAGACAAACTCTTCATTAGTCTCCAGACAGTTAAGGATCACACTCACCGGATCTACATAAAAACAAATGTAAGAAGCAGGGTTCAGCTGATTAACCTGGTGAAGGAGGAAGCGAAGGAATAAAGTCTTGCAGTCTTGCAGTCATGCGGTCGTGCAGTCTTAATGTCTGAAGACAAGGAACACCAGTACCGGTCCGCCACTGAATTCGAGTTCCACAATTTTGCCTGTGGCTTCATTAAGGGTTCCCTCCCACCAGTTATTAAGTTTTCTTCGTGTAAGAGGAAATCTTAACCCCGATGAAGTGATTTCAGTTGCCGTGTCGATAGAGAAAACCGAGATCTGCTGGCCGGGAAAGGTATTCAGCCTGCAACTTTCGCGAAAAGGTATGAAAATCCCCGTATCGGTGATCATTTTCACCCTGACATATGCTGAATATTCAGCAAGCAGTGAGATGTTACCGATGGAATGATCCTCACGCCTGCCTGTGGCTCCGAGTATTGTAATATCGTTGTAGCCCGATTTCCTGCACCATTCAACAGCTTTTGTAAGATCATTGTTTTCCTGGTTTTCATCCCTGAATATCCTGCCGGCAAATTTTTCAGCTGTTTCCCGGCTTAATGAATCCATATCGCCAATAATAGCTTCCGGTAACATTCCCGCTTCAATAAGTTTTTCTGCACTGCCGTCACAGCAGACAATATGCTCCGCTTCCCTGAGATAACCCAGAGGTATCTCATGGACAGGAAATGTTCCATCGGCAACTACAACTGCTTTTTTAATGACTTCTTCCATTCTGTCAGGCCAACAAACGACATTGCACAATATACAATATATAATATTACCGTGGGGTAAAGTCCACGTGTAAAAAAGAGGACGGCGGCTGCAATATTCACTATTACCCAGAGATACCAGTGTTCATATATTTTCCTGGCCAGCATCCATGTTGCTATTATCGAAAGAGAGGTGATGAATGAATCCCAAGCCGGCACTGGTGAATCGGTCAGGTTACTGAGAATTAACCACATAACAACGTAAATTAAAATAAAGACACCCGTGAGAATGATACCTGTCGTAAGATCGAGACGGGATACAGGAAGCCGGTTTGCCTTTTCATAACCCGCCCCTTGCCCTCCGCTGTCGGGGAGCAGGCTCT
>JAFGXX010000240.1 GCA_016936435.1 Bacteroidales bacterium | reverse complement strand
TGTGAAATTACTTCTGTTTTAACTCAAAATCATATAAGTATAAAGACTTAAATTTACAACAAAAAACATCACCTGCCATTTTTTTTATTTATTTGGTCATAGGGTAACTAATACAAGAACAAATGACAAGCCAGCAAAACCGTCAGGGATATCTCTTTTCAAAGAGATATTCAAGCTACGTATTTATACTATTGTTCCTGCTTTATGTGTTTGACTATGCCGACAGAATGGTCGTTAACTCGATGTTCTCATTCATAAGGGCTGAGTATGGGACAACTGACACTCAGAATGGATGGCTTGTTTCAGTTATTTACCTTGCGATAGGGATCCTCACCTTTCCCATTTCACTGGTGATTGACAGGTGGAGCCGTACAAAAACCATCGGTATCATGGCCATAGTATGGAGCCTTGCAACAGCAGCCTGCGCTTTTACCGGCAATTATGTACAGCTTTTCATGGCAAGGATACTGATAGGATTTGGCGAAGCTGGTTATGCCCCGGGAGGCACGGCATTGATTTCAGGAATGTATCCGCTGGAAAAGAGATCCAGAATGATGGGTTTCTGGAACGCATCTATCCCTATAGGATCCGCAATTGGCGTAACTATGGGAGGCATTATTGCTTCATCTCTGGGCTGGAAGCATGCATTCGGGCTTGTTGCCATTCCGGGTCTGATTATAGCTGTTTTGTTCCTGTTTGTAAAGGATTATAAAACCGTTGATCTTTCCTATGTTGACAAAGCCAACAACAGGATCAAGATGGAAAGAAAGGATATGTTCCGGGAATTCCTTTCCAGACCATCGGTGCTTTTTACCTATTTTGGAATGGCTGCTATTGTCTTTGTAACTACAGCTCTTATTGTATGGCTGCCGACATATTTTGCATCAGAGCTGAACATGGAGCCAAAGCTGGCAGGGACCCTGGCCGGGGCGGTAATGCTTCTGGCACTTGTAGGAGCTCCCCTGGGAGGCCACATTACTGACAAATGGAGAGAAAAGCAAGCCAATGCCAGGCTTCTGTTTCCGACTATTTCAACCATTATCTCAGCCTTAGTGCTTTTTATTGCGTTGTTCTTAATGAAGGGAACAGCTCAGGTAATCGTATTATTCATTTTTGGTGCCTGGGTAATGACTTTTCTGGCCGGAGCGGCAGCTGTTACCCAGGATGTCATTCATCCGGGTATGCGCGCAACATCATATGCCATTGCCGTTGCTGTCCAGAACCTTCTTGGCTCCTTTACTGCACCGATAGTTCTTGGAAAAATATCGGATCTGTCAAATATCAGGACTGCAATAAGTATTCTTCCCTTCGTACTCCTTATCGGAACGCTTCTGTTCTTCCTTGGTTCTAAATACTATGTCAGGGACATGGAAAAGGTGGCCAAGATAAAACTGGAGGCGGCAGAGTAACAAAAGGCAGGATCTATTTTCCCCTGGAGGTGGTATAATAAACAAAACTCTTCAGGGATTCCTTAAGGTCCGATTCGGGGTAAGAATCGAGAATCGCAAGAGCGCTGTCACGATATCCGTTCATCCTGACTTCCGCATATTCCAGACCTCCGGAGGATACAACAAAACGGATAACCTGGTCTATTTCATCGCGGGTTTTCTTCTTTTTCCTCACAATAGCCATAATCTCTCTTTTCTTTGAGGGGGAGGCTAATTCAAGAGCCCTTATCAGAGGCAGCGTTATTTTTTTCTCTTTAATGTCATTTCCTGCTCTTTTACCGGTAAGACCGTTTGCTTCATAATCGAGGATATCATCCCTTATCTGAAATGCAATACCTATTTTCTCACCCAGATCTTTCATGAGCTGGATTGTGTCAGGATCGTCGGTCACAGATTTGGCTCCGGTGGCAGTGCAGGCTGCAATAAGCGCAGCCGTCTTGCTTGTTATGATTTTAAAATAATCTTCTTCCCTGATGTTTAATTTCCTTGACTTCTGAAGCTGAAGTAATTCTCCCTCCGCCATCGACTTTACTGCTTCCGATACGATTTCAAGCATGTCGTAATGCGACTTTTCGATGCTTACAAGAAGTCCCTTTGACAACATATAATCACCAACAAGAACAGCTATCTTTGAGTTCCACAATGCATTAATTGAAAGGGCGCCCCTTCGTTCATCGGCCTCATCCACAACATCGTCGTGTACAATTGATGCAGTATGAAGAAGCTCAATCAAAGTGGCAGCCACATACGTTGATTCCGAGATCGTCCCGTTGAGGCCTGCGGTCAGCAATACCAGCATAGGCCTCATCTGTTTACCCTTGCGCCGCAGGATGTAGTTAAGGATTATCTTCAGCAACGGAACATCACTATGCATGTTCTTGCTGAAGTAAGCTTCAAACTCAGCCATCTCTTTCTCAACAGGTCGCTTTATTCCCGCCAGGACCGACATTTGTATTCAGGTATTTTTTATAAAGATAACAAATATATCATCTTAATGTTCCCGAATAAAGGAGGTCAGAACGTAAAAAGGATATTACCTTTCCATATCATCAAACCTCAACAGAATTACATATTTTTGTATTCCAATATGTTTAAAATGACGATAAAAGACCTTGATCCGGAATCGCTGGAAAAAGCAGCTGCCCTTCTTAAAGCTATGGCCCACCCGGTGAGAATATCCATAATAAATCTGCTGGAAGAAGGGATAAAACTGACAGTGACGGAGATCCATAAACAGCTCGGAATAGAACAGGCTGCTGCCTCACACCACCTGGTGATCCTGAAAGACAGGGGGGTCCTTTCCTCAAGCCGCGAAGGAAAGAACACCAGATATTACCTGAAACATCCGAACCTTAAGGCTATACTTGCCGGTGTGGGTGAATGCTGTAAAGAATAAACGCAATACCGACGAACCATATTAATGAGCAGCGAAGAAATTCAAAAAACACCCTTCGATCCTGAACTGTTCAGACAGGAGGGTCACAGGATCATTGACCTCCTCGCCGGATACCTCAAAAATGTCGTAAACAGACCAGACAGCCCGGTACTTCCATGGACAGATCCCGACGAGCTGGCTCAACATTATGCCGGAAGCTTCAAACGAGGCAATAGCGAACCTTTCATTGATTATTTGGAAGAAGTTATAAGGCTCTCAAATCACCTTCATCATCCGCGTTATATAGGACACCAGGTAACCTCACCTCTTCCTCATGTGGCTCTGGCACAACTGTGCACTACTCTCCTTAATAACGGAGCGGCAGTATATGAAATGGGTCCGGTCGCAATGGCCATGGAAAAGAATATCATCCGGCTCTTTTCCGGTATGATAGGTTTTGATAACGAGGCCGACGGGATATTCACACATGGCGGGAGCGCGGGAAACCTCACAGCCATGCTTGCAATAAGGCAGGTTAAGTCAACATATAACATCTGGGAGGAAGGCGTCCTGAAGGAACAGAAAACAGGTTTCATGGTAACCGATCAGTCACATTACAGCGTTAGCAGAAACGTGAAGATAATGGGACTGGGTAATGACGCCCTGATCCGGGTCCCCTACGACAACAATTACAGGATGCGTACAGACCTTCTGGATCAATGCTATGAAAAGGCAATTGAAAAAGGAATCTCCGTTGCTGCTGTAGTAGCCAACTCATGCTCCACAGCCACCGGATCATACGATGATCTGGAAGCTATAGCCGATTTCTGCGGCAGACATAATCTGTGGCTCCATGTCGACGGGGCACACGGCACAGGTGTACTTTTCTCCGACAAATACCGCCACCTTATTAGGGGAATCGAAAGGGCCGATTCGGTGGTAATTGATTTCCACAAGATGCTCCTGGTGCCCGGATTGAATACCATGGTGCTTTTCAGGAACGGCAACCGTTCCTATGAAACTTTTGCCCAGAAAGCCACATATCTTTTTAGAAAACAGGCTGAAAATGAGTGGTACAACAGTGCAAAAAGAACCCTGGAATGCACCAAAAGTTCACTGGGCTTCGTGGCGTTCACAGCTTTCAAATATTATGACAGGAACTATTTTGCCACTTATATAGAAAGCCGTTATGACCTTGCAAGGAGATTCGCTATAATGATTAAGGACCGGAACAATTTCGAGACAGCCCTGAACCCTGATGCAAATATCGTATGCTTCAGATACAATCCAGGGGGGATGGCAACCGAAGAACTAAACCGGCTGAATGCAGCCATCCGCGAAAAGATCATTAAAGACGGTACATTCTACATCGTCAGGACTGAACTGGAAGAAAAGCTGTGGCTCAGGGTAACGATCATAAACCCACTGACAACAGAAAAGGATTTGCAATTGCTTCTTGATACCATTGAGACCACCGGTGATGAAATTCGATAGTCTCCCGATAGCCATCGGGTCGATAGTCTCCCGATACTATCAGGACTGTAGTTAACAATAAATGACGGCTGCAGCTCGAATTACGCTAAGCGAATGACAGTTTTACTTAATTCAATCCATGGAACATTTTCTTCTGCCAGATAAGGATTGATATCACTGCACAGGTAATAGCTGAATCGGCAATGTTAAACACAGGCCTGAAAAAGATAAATGACTCCCCGGGACGGAAAGGAGACCAGTCGGGCCACTGAGTCTGTATCACCGGGAAATAAAACATATCCACCACTCTTCCCATCAGGAAAGAGGAATAACCGCCTTCGGGAGGGAACATCACGGCCGCAGAGGTATAGCTTTCGCTGAAGATCATTCCATAAAATGCGCTGTCGATAAGATTACCGGCCGCACCGGCAAGGATCGCGCTTACGGCAAAGATAAGTCCTAAATGTGCTTTTTTGTGTATAAGCGACGAGAGGAACCATCCTATAGCCGCTATAGCAATCATGCGGAAAACACTAAGTGCTATCTTGCCTGCTTTTCCCCCCATCTCCATTCCGAAAGCCATCCCGTTGTTCTCGATGAAATGTAACATTCCCCTGTTGCCGAAAATATGTATCTCATCGCCTATCTGCATGTGAGTTTTAACCCAGATCTTCAGAATCTGGTCGGCAATAAGTATCAGTATAATAAACAGAACCGCTTTTTTCCCTGTTGACATGTATCCTGTGCTTTTCTTTTACAAGTTGCGCAAAATAGCAAAAAAAGTTGATGCTAAACCTTTTCAATAAAACAAAAACATTTTTACCTGTCGGGCTGTTTTACTAACTTTAGAAAAACAAGGCATCATGGAAGCTAAAACTGCAATTGTGGTAGGGGCAACAGGTCTGACGGGAAGTCTGCTGATACCTGAGCTGTTAAAATCGGGACTGTATTCCGGGGTCAGGATCATTTCAAGAAGAAAAACAGGGATCTCTTATCCGGGAACAGAAGAGATTATCAGTGATTTTTCTTCTGTTAATGAGTTTGCCGGTAAAATGAAAGGTGATCATCTGTATATCTGTACCGGAACAACCATTAAAAAAGCCGGCTCTGTGGCAGAGATGGAGAAGATCGACAGAGACCTGCCTGTAATGGTGGCTAAGGCTGCACTGGCCGGCGGCGTAAAGCGTATAGCTGTTGTTTCGTCAATAGGCGCCTCTTCAGGGTCTAAAAATTATTACCTGAGAATTAAGGGTGAGATGGAGGATGAACTTATAAAGCTTGAACCGGAGAAGCTGGTAATAGCAAGACCGTCAATGTTACTGGGCGACCGGAAGGAATTCCGTGCCGGCGAAGCCGTGGGAAAGGCAGTAATGAAAATAGTTAATCCCCTTCTTGCGGGCAGACTGAAGAAATATCGTGCCATTCACGGCAGTGATGTGGGAAAGGCGATGATCATTCTGATTCAGGGAGAACCGGGAATGATCATTGCCGGATCGGACGACCTTCAGAAAATTGCCTCAGGCCGGATGAGTTATTCGCACGACACATTAATGTAGTTCTGATCCCAGCAGTGCCACAGGTTATCACCGAAAAATGGCTGACACATTACTCTTCCGTTAAGGTCTTCTGAACTCCATTCCACAGCCATGTCGGCAAAAGTGGCTCCATTGTAATAATGTATATCGTAATATGAATCGAAAGTACCTGTCTGTTTTCCATATTCGATGTAGCTGTTTTTAAAGGGATCGGCAGTTCTTGCATCGTTGAGTGTCCTGACATAGGTATATTTTACCATAGTAACCTGCGAACCGTCACCTTCCCATACAATATTCAGAACAGGTTCCTGGTACGTTGCACTGTGGTTCAGCGTCCAATCTCCTCCTTTTCCGTCGAGATCGGAAGTACCCTCAAACCAGAGGAATTCATTATATCCTCCTGCTCCCTCGCGGGTTATATACATCTTCCACTGTACATCGTCGGTTCGTATCTGTCCGGTAAGCCTTGCCTTGTAAGTAACAGTAAAATAAGTTACAGAATAATCCCACTGCCAGGTTTTATCATCCAGGTAAACCGGTGTCTGGTCAATAGCATGATCGAAGGCATATACGGGGACTGCCAGGGTAACGAATATTACGGCCCGCCAGTAACCGGCAACAAGTGCAGCAAACTCCCAGTTGCTGTTTTCCACACCCTTGGGAAGGTTAATATCTGCCGACTTTGTTGTAGTCTCAAAGTTTGAGAAGTCTATGGCAATTGATTCCAGGGGAGGCAAAACGGGAGGATCTCCGGGCTTCTTTTTACAACCCGTGATAAGACTGCCCACTACGATAGCAATAAGCAGAAGTGAAATAACTTTTCTCATGAAAGATAGTTTTAGATTCATTTAAGATATAACGACAAATTTATGCCAAAAGTTGCATTATTAATAATAAATTTACAATCAGTGTGGAAGATATCCCGGGCACTCAGCCCGACCTGGTTTTGAACATTATTTGCAGGATTTTGTTTAACAAATAAAATTTTAAGTAATGAACAGAATAAATTTTGTTAAAACGATCGCACTGGTTTCAGTATTGTCATTTACGGCACTTACGACGATGTGCGGACAGACAACCAATTCAAAAACAAATACTATGGAAAATTTAAGCTTAACAGAATTTCCAGCCTTGCCTTATGCTTATGATGCTCTTGAACCTTATATTGATGCAAGGACCATGGAGATACATTACGACAGGCACCACAGAGCCTATTTCAATAATTTCGTTGCCGCCATTAAGGGCACTTCATACGAAAAGATGCCTGTAGAACAAACATTTGCAGAAATTTCCAGGGCAGGTGATGCCATCCGTAACAATGGCGGAGGCTATTATAATCACGTGCTTTTCTGGAAGATACTGGGAAAGGGATCATCAGGTCCGTCAGCCGAACTTTCAGCCGCCATCGACAAGGCTTTCGGTTCATTTGACAAGTTCAGGGAAAGCTTCAGCACTGCTGCAAAAACACGCTTTGGAAGCGGATGGGCATGGCTGGTAGTAACACCTGAGAAGACACTTGCCGTTGGAAGCACCCCAAACCAGGATAATCCGCTGATGGATGTGTCACCGGTAAAAGGAACACCTATCCTTACAATCGACGTATGGGAGCATGCCTATTACCTGAAGTACCAGAACAAAAGACCCGATTATGTTGAAGCATTCTGGAATGTTGTTAACTGGGATGTTGTTAACCAACTCTACCGGGAAGCTGTAAAATAAACAGCATAATAAACCGGACTATTATAAAAAAAGACAAAGACCATCGCAGTGGTTTTTGTCTTTTTTATTTATGATGGCCCGACTTCTTCTAGGTATAGAGGAATCGTTTGATCTTCATGGTTGCAGTTTTCTGGAAGGGCACAGGCTGAAGTTCCACACTGTATATGCGGCTGAACTTATTTACTTTTGAATTGACATATTCCTTAAGTTCATCAAGAAGTTCCTGTTTTTTCTCTTCCCACTTGTCAGCCATGTCCTGCTTGAGGTTCTGGTATTTATTTTCCAGCTCCTCCATGTTGAGGTGAACATAAGCAACCAGTTTGCCTTTCTTTTCTACTACGAGCGATTCGACAACGTACCTGAAATTGTTGATCACCGATTCTATTTCCTCGGGATAGATGTTCTCACCGCTGGCTCCGACGATCATATTTTTTATCCTTCCTCTTATGTATAGATTGTTGTTTTTGTCGAGGACACCCAGGTCGCCTGTTTTGAACCATCCGTCGGGAGTGATAACTTCTGCCGTCAGTTCGGGTTCTTTATAATAACCTTTCATCACCGTTGCGCCCCTGGCCCAGATCTCTCCTTCCCCCGTTTTTCTGTCGGGTTCGTTAATTTTCAGCTCAATATCCTTTATTGCCGGTCCGGTTGACGTAAAAACAGTTCGTGAGGGATTTGCTCCGGCAAGAAGAGGAGAAGTCTCCGTCAGTCCGTAACCGATGGCATAGGGAAAACGCGCTTCAAGAAGAAATTTTTCAACAGTTTTGTTGAGTTTGGAGCCTCCTATGCCGTAAAACTTCAGCTGACCGCCGAAAGTTTTCATTAATTTCTTTCCTGCAGCAGCATTAAGAAGCTTTCTGAAGGGAGGAAGCATATAAAGAATTTTAAGAAGAAATTTCTCCCTGAAAGCCGGAAGTATCTTGTTAAAATATATCTTTTCAATTATGAGCGGAACAGTAAGCATGATCGTGGGCCTGACCTGCTCCAGGGCGGGAAGCAGCACGGGAGGTGTCGGAGGTTTTCGCAGATAATAAACACAGGCACCACCGAGCATGGGAAGAATAAGACCCAGTGTGTTCTCGTAAGTGTGAGAAAGCGGGAGAACCGATAGAAAACGATCGTCGGGTCCGACAGGCTGAATGATCTTGCCTCGTAAACCGTTAAAAGAGATGTTTTTATGTGTCAGCATTACTCCTTTTGAGCGCCCTGTTGTGCCGGAGGTATAAATAATTGATGCAATATCTTCTTCTTCAACCTCATACTGAGTGAGAGGTTCTGCAAAAGGATCAAATGCAGGAAGCTCAATATCAGAGTGGATAACTGAAAAATCTTCGAGTCTTATAATTGTACTCAGTTGTGCCGGGCGTGGCTCTTCTATCCTGGCTGTAAGACCGGCAGAGACAAAAAGTACTTTTGCACCGGAATGCTCAAGAATATTAGTTACTTCCGTGGGTGAAAAGTCCGGCAGAACAGGCACGGCAACAGCCCCCATGAAAGTGATACCGAAGTATGTCATCCCCCAGTTAGGCATATTGGAGCTCAGTATCGACACCCTGTCCCCTTTCTGTACGCCAGCCCTTTCAAGAAAAGCCGTTATGGCCCTGATCATTACTGCCGCCTCTTCGTAAGTGACGGGCTTTTCTCCTGCAAAGGCATATGCGCCTGATTTCCCGTGCCTGCGGAGCGTTTCACTGAAAAGTGCGGGGAAAGTCAGTTTCTGAACAGATTCTTCCATAATTGATGGGTATTTAAAAAGAAGCCTACAAAGGTAGGTAATTTATTGTAACTAATTCTTAAACAAATGTTAATATAATATTGTTCTTTCTGTAAAGATCTTTAATTGGAGCATTTCCGTCAGAATGACTAATTTTGGGGCATCGTTAATGAAATAAATATGAGCAGTATAATCAGGGTAACCAGGGAATTTTCCTTCGAAATGGCACATGTACTTGCAGGTTACGATGGGCCATGCCGCAACGTACATGGCCATTCATACAGGTTGTTCGTAACCCTTTCGGGAATACCCCTCGATAAGGATAAACATCCTAAAAACGGAATGGTGATCGACTTCTCCGATCTCAAAGACATAGTTACGGAAAAAATAATAAACCGCTTTGATCATTCTGTGGTTATTAGTAGAAATTTCAGCAGAGATAAGGGAGAGATACTTGAGAAAACATTTGGTAACACCGTTGTTGTTGATTACCAGCCTACCTGTGAGAATCTCGTTTCCGATTTCGCCGGCATGCTTCATAAAGCATTTCCGGCCGGTATTAAACTGCACAGCCTCAGACTCTACGAAACGACTAATTCATTTGCAGAATGGTATGCGTCTGATAATGAAGAGGATAAGCTGTCCTGAAAAGCAAAGGATTACGGAAATTTAAAATCCTGTCAGCACCGCTTCTCCTGACAAAAAAAAACAAAACAATGAATCCTCCTGACAAAAAACTTTTTCTGCTCGACGCCTATGCACTAATTTTCAGGTCGTACTATGCATTCATAAAAAACCCACGTATAACTTCAAAGGGACTCAACACCTCTGCGATATTCGGATTTCTCCTTACCCTGGAAGAGGTTCTGCAAAAACAGAAACCAACACATATTGCTGTGGTTTTTGACACTCCGACACCCACCTTCAGGCACGAAATGTTCAGCGATTACAAGGCAAATCGTGATGAGACACCGGAAGACATAAAAAAAGCGGTCCCCTATATCAAAAAGATCATTGAAGCGTACAGGATCCCGGTTATAGAATACCCCGGCTATGAAGCTGACGACGTGATAGGAACCCTTGCCGGAAAAGCCTCCGGCAGAGGCTTCACAACCTATATGATGACCCCGGACAAGGATTTTGCGCAGCTGGTAAAAGATAATGTTCTGATGTTCAAACCTTCACGCAGCGGTAATGAATCAATTCAGTGGGGCGTTGATGATGTCAGGCGTGAATTCTCTGTTAGTGACCCTCTGCAGGTAATTGATATTCTGGCCCTGATGGGTGACACCGCAGATAATATTCCCGGAGCCCCGGGGGTCGGACCAAAAACAGCCATGAAACTAATCTCTCAGTACGGATCTGTGGAGGAGTTATTTAAAAACAGCGCCGACCTTAAGGGTAAACTGAAGGAGATCATAGAAGAAAACCACGACAAAATTGAGCTCTCAAAACGACTTGCCACCATTGAGGTAAATGTTCCTGTCAGCTTTAATGAAGAGGAGCTCACAAAAGGAGAGCCCGATATTCCTAAACTAAGGGAACTGTTTGATGAACTGGAATTCAGGACCGTTGCCGCAAGGATACTGGGTGAATCCTCCCCGCAGGAAAGAACAGAGGCGGCAACAGTATTTTCAGACCCTGCGAAAAAGTCGGAACCGGATGTTATGCAGGGTTCTCTTTTTGCAGGAACAGAAACTGCAGTTGAACATTCCAGGCTTGCCACAATTGATAATGTAAGTCACGATTACATCCTTATCAGGGATGAAAAAACCCTTAAAGATTTTGTTGATGACGCCTTAAAGCAGAGTGAAATATGTTTTGACACTGAAACCAGTGATATAGATCCCCTGAATTCAGAACTGGTAGCGATAGCATTTTCGTGGGAGAAGAACAAAGGTTACCTGCTGCATTTTCCTGCCGACCGCAGTGAAGCAGAAAAGCTTCTTTCGATAATAAAGCCCCTGCTTGAAGCTCCCGGGATAGTTAAAACAGGTCAGAACCTGAAATTTGACATCCAGGTACTAGCAAATTACGGCCTCGAAGTGCAGGGACCTCTCTTTGACACCATGATTGC
>JAFGXX010000239.1 GCA_016936435.1 Bacteroidales bacterium | reverse complement strand
CAACCAGCAACCAGCAACCAGCAACTGGCAATATCTACCCCAGCTTCTCCTTAAAGAACTCCACCGTCCTCTTCCAGGCCAGCTTGGCCGCCTCCTCGTTATAGCGCGAAGGGTTGGTGTCGTTGTTGAAGGCATGGGCTGTACCCGGATATGTGAAGAATTGATATTCGATGTTGTTTTTCTTCAGGGCTTCCTCAAAGGCCGGGATACCGGCATTTATTCCGGCGTCGTTCTCTGCATAGTGTGCCATCACCGGCGCTTTTATCCTTGCAACATCCTCCGCCGAAGGTTGTCTGCCGTAATATGGCACCGATGCATCCAGATCGGGAGCGTTGACAGCCACCTGGTTCGTCATCGCCCCTCCCCAGCAGAAGCCTGTACAACCCACCTTGCCGCTTGAGTTGGTGTGGGTCTTAAGATATTTAACTGCTGCGGCAAAATTTTTAATTGTCTGGCTGTTGTCAAGTTGCTTGAACAAGGCGCCAACATTGCTTATGTCGTCAGGTGTACCTCCGACAGGAGATAGTGCATCGGGAGCTAGGGCTAGAAAGCCTTCTTTTGCCATTCTGCGTGTCACATCCTGTATGTGAGGTACCAGACCTTTGTTCTCATGGATAACGATCACGGCAGGGAATTTTGTGCCTTTACGTGGACGGGCCATGTAGGCACGCATTTCACCTGTCGCGGCCGGATATTTAATAAATTCGGTTATCAGGCCGGGATCTGCCTGTGGTACTACAGCTGCCCCGGGAATGTTTGTCTCAAACATTGGAAGTAGCATCATCGCAGCGGCCATACTTCCCGTATACATCGCCAGCCTGCTGAGAAACTTCCTGCGGCTGAGATTACCACTTTTGTAGTCGCGAAACAGATCTGAAATATTTGTTTCCATAGTCAGATTGGATTTATTGTAAATTTTGTTTCAAATTACAAAAAAAATCCAAATAATCGCTAATTGGAACGGTAGTTTCAGTTTCGTTATTTACTTTGCATAAGATAATGAAGTGACACGATGAAACAGGATATTGAAATAGCCCAGGAGGCGCAGATGCTTCCTGTTACCCGGATAGCTGAAAAACTGGGTATAAACACCGACGACCTTGAGACATACGGCAAGTATAAGGCGAAGATCCCTCTCAGCTATATCGACGAGGAGAAAATGAAAAAGTCGAAGCTCGTTCTTGTTACCGCCATTACCCCGACACCGGCCGGAGAAGGCAAGACCACAACCTCGATAGGACTGGCCCAGGCGCTGAACAAACTGGGCAAAAGTGCCACGGTAGTGCTCCGGGAACCTTCACTCGGTCCTGTATTCGGGATCAAGGGAGGTGCAGCCGGAGGAGGTTATTCGCAGGTTATCCCAATGGAAGACATAAACCTCCATTTTACAGGCGATATATCAGCTGTTGAAAAAGCACATAACCTGCTTGCAGCCCTGATAGACAATAACATACAGCTTAAAGAAGGGAATCTTGGTCTCGACCCGAGGACGATAGAATGGAAAAGGGTGATGGATATGAACGAGAGATCGCTGCGGGCAATAGTTATCGGACTGGGAGGCACAACGGAGGGTGTCCCCCGGCAGTCGGGCTTCGAAATAACGGCTGCCTCGGAGGTGATGGCTACATTATGCATGGCAGAAAATCTTGAAGACCTGAAGCAAAAACTGGGAAACATTTTCATCGGATATACATTTTCCGATCAGCCTGTTTTCGCCCGTGATCTGAAAGCACAGGGGGCAATGGCAGCCCTGCTTAAAGACGCCCTGAAACCCAACCTTGTCCAGACCCTCGAAGGTACACCTGCAATTATTCACGGAGGACCCTTTGCAAATATTGCACAGGGAACGAATTCGATAGTTGCAACAAAGACAGGCCTGTCGCTTAGCGATATAGTTGTTACCGAAGCCGGCTTTGCAAGTGAACTGGGAGCTGAAAAATTCTTCGACATCAAATCACAGTTCGGAAAACTGACAACCCATGCCGTGGTGATTGTGGCAACGGTAAGAGCTCTCAAATACCACGGAGGTGCAAAATTGTCAGCCCTACAGAATGAAGATATCAATACTCTTCAGAATGGTTTCGCAAATCTCGACAAGCATATCGAGAATATGAAATACTTCGGCTTCAACCCCATCATAGCAGTTAACAGATTCGATTCCGATACTCAGGCTGAACTCGATCTCCTGGTACAACACTGCAGGTCGCAGAATGTTATAGTCTCGATCAATGAAGCATGGGCAAAAGGAGGAGAAGGGGCACTGGAACTGGCCGAAAAGGTAATAGAATCGGTAAGCGGATGCAACGAATGCTTCAAACCTCTTTATGAGCTTTCGTGGTCGTTCGAGGAAAAAATAGAGACCATCTGCAAAAAGATGTACGGCGCCGATCACGTTGAATACACGGTGAAGGCCAAGACGCAACTTGAGAAGATCGAAAAGCTCGGGCTCGGCAACCTGGCAGTCTGCATTGCAAAGACACAGAAATCCCTTTCCGACGATCAATATAAGAAAGGCCGTCCGGAGGGTTTCACTGTGAAGATCAGGGAAGTGGAACTGTCATCAGGAGCAGGCTTTATCGTCCCCATCGCCGGGACAATTATGAGGATGCCCGGACTTCCTACCGTTCCTTCGGCCGAGAAAATTGATATCGACGCCGAAGGCAGAATAAGCGGTCTGTTCTGACAGAATAGTTACGGTTTGACAGCAGTCTGTCAGGCTTTTTTTAACTTTAGCATAAAATAATAAAATAAATACCCGATGAAAAAGATCCTCCTGTTTATCCTCCTGGTTGCAGTGTCATTATCGTGTAAACGATACAGCAAGTATGAAGGTGTAGCCTTCACAGAGAAAGAACCCCGCGACTGGGAAAATCCTGAAATGACACGACAGAATGAGGAAGTAGCTCATGCCACTCTTTACAGCTTCCCCGATGAGGGCTCAGCACTTACCGGCGTCAAAACACAATCACCCAACATCATGCTCCTCGACGGGACATGGAAATTCAACCTTGTGAAAAGTCCCGACCAGAGACCTTACTGGTTTTTCAAGGATGATTACGATACCCGTGACTGGGATGATATTTCAGTGCCCTCAAACTGGGAAACCAAAGGATATGATGTACCTATATATGTGAACACGGGATTCGGCTTCAGAAAGGATCCCCCGAATATTCCCGACGATTATAACCCTGTAGGTTCATACAAAAGAACATTCCGGCTTCCGGCAGGATGGAAGAACAATAAGGAGGTATTCATCCATTTCGGGGCCGTGGCATCAGCATTTTACCTGTGGGTTAATGAGGAGTTCGTAGGGTACAGCCAGGACAGTAAGACACCCGCGGAATTCAACATAACCAGATTCCTGAAAAAAGGGAACAACTCTGTTGCAGTGGAAGTTTACAGGTGGTCAGACGGAACCTACCTTGAAGATCAGGATTTCTGGCGCCTCAGCGGAATACAGAGGTCTGTGTTCCTGCATGCCCGCCCAAAGACCTATATCAGGGATTTCTTTGCATTGGGCGGCCTGGCAGACAACTATTCCGAAGGCCTCCTGAAACTGGATGTTGAACTGGCTTCGGTACAGGATACTGAAGGGGAATATACGGTTGAAGCTTCTCTCTACGATGACGGACAGAAAATATGGTCGGAATATAAAGACGTAAAAATGGCTGGAAGCGGTGCCAGTGCAGGATTCGGCAAAAGCTTTCCCGAAATAAAAAAATGGAGCGCCGAAACGCCGGACCTATACTCTCTGGTGATAAACCTCAGAAATAAAGGAGGCAAAACACTTGAAAGCATAAGTACTAAAATAGGTTTTCGCAGGGTGGAGATAAAAGACTCGCAGCTGCACGTGAACGGCAAAGCTGTTCTGCTTAAAGGAACCAACCTTCATGAACACGACGACATTAACGGACATGTTGTGGGTGAAGAGCTGATCCTTAAAGATATACAGACTATGAAAAGCCATAACATCAACGCTGTCAGGACTTCTCATTATCCTCAGCAGGAGTTGTGGTATGAGATGTGCGACAGGTATGGTCTTTATCTTGTCGGTGAGGCGAACATCGAATCGCACGGAATAGGTTATAACAAGGATGTGACACTGGCCGACAAGCCTGAGTGGGCTGTAGCACACATGGAAAGGATGCAGGCCATGGTCGAGAGGGATAAGAACCATCCCTCAGTAATTATCTGGTCGCTCGGTAACGAAGCCGGCGACGGACATAATATGCTGGCCAATTATAAATGGACAAAGCAACGCGACCCTTCACGTCCCGTTCAGTATGAACGTGCGGAAAAAAGTACCAACACCACCGAAAGACATACGGATATCGTATGCCCGATGTATGCAAGTATAGAACATATTGAAAATTATGCAAAGGACGAAGAAAATGACCGTCCTCTTATCCTTTGCGAGTATGCTCACGCCATGGGAAATTCCACCGGTAACCTGCAGGACTACTGGGATGTGATCGAAAGATATCCCAAACTTCAGGGCGCTTTTGTGTGGGACTGGGTCGACCAGGGCCTGCTGACAAGCAATGAGAACGGAGAAAAATTCTGGGCTTACGGAGGAGATTTCGGAGAGGAGGGTGTACCCAGCGACGGGATCTTCTGCTGCAACGGCCTGGTATGGCCCGACAGAAAAGGAAAACCCGGCCTCAGCGAGGTAAAACGGGTATATCAGTATATAGGCTTTGAACCTGTCGATCTGAAATCAGGACTGGTTAAGATCAGGAACAAATATGATTTCACCGATCTGGCAAAATTCAGCTTCGACTGGGAAGTGATGTCCGACGGAGCAATAATTCAATCGGGTAAACTGTCTTTCCCCGGACTTGCACCGGGGAATGAACTGCTGGTAAAGATCCCTTTGAACAGTATCGATCCTGCCCCCGGAACGGAATATTTTCTTAATCTGAAAGCTTCAAGGAGTGATGAGTGGAACCTTGTTCCCGAAGGACATGTTTATGCGGCTGCACAGTTCCTTCTCGCAGCGAACGAAAACAGGACAGTCACGGATGAAAGCTCTTATGGTATTCTGCATACAAATACAACAGGAACAAACCTTGAAGTAGCCGGGGAAAAGCTAAAGGTAGTATTCGACCTTCAGACAGGACGGATGACATCACTTTCATTCCAGGGGAAGGAGCTTCTTCTGAAGAGCCCTGAACCCGACTTCTGGAGAGCTCCTACAGATAACGATTATGGTTACGGAATGAACAGGTGGATGGGTATGTGGAAGAAGGCCGGCGAAAATGCCATCGTCACAAAGGCCGACATAAAACAGCCCGGAATAGGTAAGGTGGTCGTTACTTTCAGGTATGACATACCCGGCCCCGACAGTGCTAAAATTGCAGGCTATTCATCAACTTATACCATCCTCGGCTCGTCGGATGTAATTATCTCGAACAGCTATGAAAAGATATCTGAAAAGATACCTGAGGTTCCACGCATGGGGATGCAGATGCAGCTTCCGGTTCAGTATTCAAACCTGAAATGGTTCGGTCGCGGCCCTCATGAGAATTATTCCGATAGGAAGACTTCCGCCGATGTCGGGCTCTATGAAAGCAGTGTGGCCGACCAGTATACCCCGTATATCAGGCCACAGGAGAATGGCTACCGTACCGACACGAGATGGCTTACTCTCACCGATGAAAATGGCAGCGGTATACTTGTTGCAGGAGATCCGCTCATATCCTTTGCCGCCCTTCATAATGTGCATGATGACTTTGAAGCGCCGGGAAGCCTGGCACGGTACAGAAGGGACGCCAAGACTGCCAATACCCATACCGATGACGTGAAGCCACGCGAGCTTGTGAACCTCAGCGTCGACTTTGGCCAGATGGGAGTGGGTGGCGATAACAGCTGGGGTGCGAGAATACACCCGCAGTACCGGCTGATGGAAAGGCATTATGAGTACTCCTTCAGGATCAGACCGATAGTGAAGGAAGATGATATTCTAAAACTTGCTAAAGAGAAGCTTTAGAATTATAATCTCTGTGTCTCTCTGTGGTTCTCCGGATTTTCTCTGTGTAAGTTCTTAAATAAAAAAACTTACACACAGAGAGCATTAATATTTCAATTCTGCCCTGAGTACTTCGTTTTCGCCGGTTATCACATTTTTTACATCGTAGATAAGCGGAGCTGTTACCTTTTTGGACAGGACTACCCTGGTGACCCCGTTGGCAGCAATGTTAATTGTTGCGGGTGCACCGGCAGGTCCGTTGACAAGAGTGAAAGGAATATCGAAGTGATTGGTAATCTCGAAATACAGGTTTTTATCATTTTCAAGGTATGGTTTTCCAACTGTTATGCACTGGTGAAAAAATGGTTTTGCGTACTCTTCCATGCCTGCTATCATATCGTTGAAATATGCCAGTGTCCGGCGGGCGAACATCGCCTCTTTAAGAGCATCATGAGTCCTCTCCTTTGCGAAGACAAGTGTCATTGGCCGGTGTGTGTATTTTGAAGAAGGATATGATTCGCTTATCACACCGTGGTTGTCGCTGTTTGCTATCACTGCCAGGTTATGTGTTTTGCAGAAAGTCATCACGAGAGGGTAATATTCACTGCTGTTGAAGAACTCAATTCCATGAAGCCAGCCGTTTTTGATAAGCCGGTGATGTATATCGTACATTCTGGGAATGCCGTCAGGCTGCTGCGACTTCCATCCCGGGTGGTTCCATAAGAGGAAGGCTCCCTGTTTTATGGCAGCTTCGAAGACGTTCCACACCGAGTCGACGGCAAGCAGGTTGGCATCCTCAATGAACAGAGCGTTAAGGTGGCCGGGAGGCATGCTCCTTGTTATCTCTGTACCGTGTACCAGAATCAGATTATACTCTTTTGCAGTATTCTGGGCTATCTTCCATGCGGCATTATGATCAGCAGGAATATAATCTTTATGAGGCATATATTCAAGATGATCGGTAATGGCGATGGCATCCAGTCCGTCGCGTACAGCTTCCCCGACTCTTATCGTCGGCCATACATTCCCGTCGGAGAATACCGTGTGAAGATGAAAATCACACTTCAGGGTCACATACCCCGGCAGGTCGGGTAAATTGACAATTTTCTTCTGGCCATACGATACCGTAAGTGTCAGTACGGCAACTAATAAAACAAATGAAATTTTCTTCATAAGGTTCATATTTAAATTTTTCTATTACTACTCACCCCTCACTTCCAACTT
>JAFGXX010000238.1 GCA_016936435.1 Bacteroidales bacterium | reverse complement strand
TTATAATCAGGAATGATATGGGGCAGGAAGTGGACAGGCGTGAATTCAACAGAAAAGCTATTTTAAATTTGCAAATCATGGGCGCATCAGGCATATATTTAATCGAAATAATTGCTGACCATAGACGCGCTGTTGTAAAAGTGATAAAAGAATAACTATATTACAGCTCCCCGGATAACGGAAGAGAAACACCAGCCTTGTATTACAATACAGATTCTCTGAAATTGAAAAAGGAAATGAATAAAAACGGGAATCTTAATGTTACTGCACACATTTTAAGACAACATAACCATCTGTTATTATATGGAGGATACTATGGGACAAATTATTTCAAACAGGATACCTGATGAAACCTTGAAAATTATACTGGACCAGATACTTACAGAACTATGAAATTTTGTCAGGAAAAATAATGGCAAACGATAGCTCAGAGAATCAATGAATTTATGTTTATAATTCCTGTTACTCATTTTTTCATAATCAAAATCCTGACTCATAATTATATTTCGTGAAAATTTTATCACCGACAGGAACAAATCCTTATTTTTAAACCACTATATAATCCATAAATTTCCATCCAGAATGAAAAGACTACCATTTTTATCACTTGTATTTCTCCTGCTGGCTGCATGCAATTCTGATCCGGACCAGGATCTGATACTCAACGATCTTGAGTATTTCGAGGCGCAGGGAGTCAACGTCCTTGTGTACAGTAACCTTTTTACCGGGGGTTTTAATGATGAGAAGACCGCCGGCATAGAGTTGATTCACCATGGTGTCAGAACAGCACAGGGTGGCGCTGTGAGACTTTCGAACACTCCGGAGCAGTGGGACCTCGTTCCTGCGATACCCTCACGCACAGTCGACAGCGCGTCGAAAACCATCGAAGCTACCTTAAGATATGCAGATTACGATTTCGAATCGCGGGTGCTTGTAACAGCCAGGGGTAAAGGTGTAGAGATATCTGTTTACCTTGATAAGCCAGTTCCCCCGGAACTTGAAGAAAACGCCGGATTTAATCTTGAGTTTCTTCCTTCCCAATATTGGGGAAAGACCTACCTGATGGATGGAAGACCGGCTCTGTTCTCCCGCTATGTGTCAGGTAATAGCATTACCAGACCTGAAAGTGAAAAAACAAGGCAGTTCAAGGGTTATGTAACCTCCGACGACAGGGGGACAGGCAGATTTGTTGATCCTCTTCCTCTGGCAAGCGGACGTGATCTGATACTCGCACCCGATGACCCCGCACGGATGGTTAAAATAACATCGCAAGATGCCGATATCATGCTTTTCGACGGCCGGGTGCTTGCACAAAATGGCTGGTACGTTGTTCGCAGTCTGCTTCCGGCAGGAAAAACAGGTAAAGTCCTGACCTGGTCAGTGGAACCAAATGCCATTGAAGGATGGGTCAGGGAACCAAATATCGGTTTCTCACAGGTAGGCTACCTGCCGTCCCAGCAAAAAATATCTGTAATTGAGCTCGACAAAAAAGATAAAGCCCTTACAAAGGCATCGGTATTTAAAATAGACGATGAAGGTAAAGCTTCCAGGGTGTTCAGCGGCAACATAGAGCCATGGGGTGACTATTATAAATATCACTACGTAAAATTCGATTTTTCTTCAGTCAGCACACCCGGTATATACTTTATTCAGTATGGCGACTTTAAAACAAATAACTTCTTAATTGAAGATAACGTTTATGAAAAGATCACCGACGCCACCAGCGATATATGGATCCCGATACATATGAATCACATGTTCGTGAACGAGGCTTACAGGGTGTGGCACGGAGAGCCTTTTAAGGAAGGTTATCTGCAGGCACCGGCAGGCACCGATCATTTCGACATGCACAGACAGGGACCAACCACCGACACAAAATATAAAGGCCTCGAGTTGATCCCCGGATTGAACACAGGTGGTTTTTTCGACGCCGGAGATTTTGATATCGAGACAGGATCGAACATTGGTGTGGTGCAGAATTTTGTCCAGACATGGGAATATTTCAAACCCCTGCGCGATCAGACTTTTATTGACCAGAAGCAACGTTATGTTGATCTTCACCGGCCCGACGGGACGCCCGACCTCTTGCAGTTCATTGAGCATGGAACAAAGCAACTGCTGGCACAGGCAGAAGTTATCGGCCATATGGCACAGACTCTCTCCAACTCTGTTCTCGATAATTACCATCACCTGGGAGACGCAGCCTCCATTACCGACGGTCTTCCGTATAATCCGGACCTTGGACCTTACGAGGTAGCCCGCGACGGCAGATCGAGCGGAGTTAAAGACGATATGTGGGCATTTACAAGCCGCAATGCCGGACTCGATCTCAGGGCAGCAACAATGTTTGCCGCAGCGAGCCGGGCGCTGAAGGGATATAACGACGACTTGTCGGAAAGAGCGTTGTATCAGTCAGAAAGACTTTTAAAAGAGGCAACCGCATTGCTTGCCGCTCAGGCCCAGGGCCGTGCTTTCAGGGGCGGCGGATCAGCAAATATGGGTACCTATCTTCAACTGTATATTTCAACCGGGGAACAGCAATATTCCGATAAATTCCAGGAGCTTCTCTGGCCTTCACTCGAGCGCAGCGCCAGTGGAAACATCCTGACGGCATTACATGCAATTCCCCACATGGACGCATCCTTTAAGGAAAAACTCCGGCCCTAT